>DSBB01000267.1 GCA_011046175.1 Candidatus Hydrogenedentota bacterium
CGCGCGGAAAGTCAAGAATTTTTTGAATGCGAATTTGCTCCAATGATTTACCTCTCAGCAAAACCCCTTATCTTATACCCGTGGAGCCAGCTTCAGGGTGTAATAGCGGAATCGCTGCATATCATGCGTCGGGAAACATGTCAGGACGCAGACCGATGTTGACAATGCTGCAGGCCTGTACGGGAGTCAAGCCGCGCGCTTTTGCGGCTTCCACCAGTTCTTCACTTTCGGAACCGGGATTCAGAAAGAATTCTTTGGGCGCCGCCGCCGCAATTTCCTCTATCATCGCCAACCCCACTTGGGGCGGCACATATAGCGATACGCGGTCAATGGGCCCCGGTATGTCCGCCAATCGCTTGTACGCCTGCAACCCTTCGACGGCGTCAACTTTTGGATTAACCGGATAGACGGTCCATCCGCCCTGGGCAAAAGCGCGTGTCGCTTTGTTTCCGTATTTAGAGCGATCAGTGGACGCGCCAACGATGGCAATTGAAGGCATTCTCTTTCTCCTTATCCGTGATTCACGTTATAGTACATATTCACAACGCGCTCGATCATCTTAACGGGGCCTTTCAACAGGCTGCGTTTCCGGAGGTCTGGCAAACACGCCGAGCGCAACCACCACAAGCGGCATTAAACACGAAACGCGCACCGCAGTGGAAAAAAGCCCCGAGTGCGCCTGAAAAACGCTGAAAAATTTGGGGCCAAGGGCGCTGGAAAAAACCACCAGAAACATGCTGACGCCATTAATAACCCCCAGATGCTTCTGTCCAAAATAGTGCGGGAAAGCCACGGTGCTGAGCACGCTGAAACACCCGCCGGACACGCCGAGCCCGAATATAATCCAGAACCTTCCGACGAGTCCCGGAAGGTTCAAGACACCCGTCAGGCCGACGGCAAGCGCAAACATCATAAGCAACAACGCCCATCGCTGATCAAATCTGTCGCACAAGTAGCCGCACAGGAAACTGCCGCTGATGCTGAATACCGGCATGGGCAAAAGCACGGCATATATGGACTGCCGCTCCAAGCCGTATTCAGCGCCAAGGGCGGTAAGATGAAATGCTATCGCGGTCATAAGAAGCGCATGAACACCAAACCCCAAGTTGAACGCCCAGAAACTCGCCTTGCCCATTGCCTGCCAAAGGGACAAATCCTTCGATACTGCGCCGGTTGCGCCGCGCCGTTGCGGCGGTTGAACATTAAAGCCATCCTGGGGCAGTCCGCATTGTTGCGGGTTATCGCGAAAAAATATCCAGACAAACAGCGCATGCCCGACGCCGATACCGATGCATAGCGCCACATAAGCGCCGCGCCATCCCAAACGCACAACACACTCATTCAGTATCCACGCGCCGCCGCCGGTGAAGGCGATGCTCACAAAAAATACCGGATATCGAGGTCGCCAAGCCGCGCCTGTAGTTAAACCAACGGGCCAGCATCACCCTGGATACAAGCGTAAGGCATCCCTGCCCGAAGAAACGAATACAGAAAAAGAGAAAGCCTATCGTCATCATGGCGCGCCACCAGGAAACGTCGCCGGCAGGCGTGATCATGGTGCATAAGGCAAATCCGCCAAGCGTCGCGCCCAACCCCATGCTTGCGATCACCCCCATGCTGCGCGCGCCATACCGGTCAAGAAGACGGCCGGCGAAAGGCATGACAATACTGCTCGCCAGTGTCCCCATCATATAGGCCATGCTCAAACTTCCGGGAGACAAACGGATGACATCAGCCAGAAAGTCAACAAACACGCCCACGCCAATGGTTTGGCCGGGAATGCTGGCAATAATGCCTATGCTGGAACAGGCAATAATCATCCAACCGTAGTAAAAAGGCCATTTGCGTGGCGCAACCGGTATGTTAACCCAGTATCCGGGCGTCATCTATCTTCCTTGCAAACGCTATAGCCCCCGGATTATGCGTGACGCGCAACCCGATTAAAGAAAACTGAAATGCCAGTTAATCTCAAGATTCTGATTGCGATAGATATCCGGGGTTTCAAAGGGAAAAGGCTTAAAAGGCGCGGCGCGCTCGATGGCATCGCGACAAAGGCCGGCAAAGATAGGATCATCGGTCATGCCCACTATGCGCGCTTCCGCCAGCGTACCGTCAGGCGCAATGGCGCAGAACACTTCCGCCCGCGCCGGAGAAGTGCCAGTATACCGCATGAGCAACGCCTCCATCCAGCATTGTTCAACCTTGTCGCGAAGATACTTCAAATACGGGGCGATCTCATGGCGCAACGCCTCGAAATTGGTCAAGCCGCGGGTTACCGTCCTGCCCCTTGGGCGCGCCCGCAAATCCGCGGGAGCGGCGTGTTCTGCACCTGACGGTTCGGATGCCGGTTCCCCGTTTTCTGCAACGGTCCCGGCGCTCTCTCGTTCCTGAAAACCCGGTTGCGTTGCGCGCGCAATGTTGACGCGGTCGGGCAACGCTTCCTGAACGTCTTTCCAAGGTTGCTCCTCTTGCTGCGCTTTCCCTCCGGGAACATCTTCTGATGATTGGCGTGGCGCAGCCCGAACAACGGGGCTTTGTGAGGTGGGCGCAGGTATGCGCGCCGCCAAATCAATGTCGTCCGGGACTTCCGCAAGCGGTCCCGCCGGCGCTTCTTCTTCACGCATCGGAATATCTTCCGGCGATGCCGCCCGCGCATCATGAACGGCAATCAAATCGGCCGTTTCCGGCGGCATATCCGCCGGGGTATGCACATCAATAAAACGCAACGCATCGTCGCGAAGGCGCACCGTAACCACAGAACGCTCCGGCTCATCCACGACCGGAAGCGCATGTTCAGGCCACGACGCGATCAGCGCCAGATGCGCCAACAATGACACGGTTATGGTAGCTGCCATTCGTTGCGGATAATTCATAAGGATTGCGCCGGTAGTGTTTTACATACCATAACGATTCTCACCATGATTTTACCGCACCCACAAAAAAAACACCCGGCAACAACGCCTGACGCGCCGGCCGGGTGTATGCGGTATTTGTCGGATTACTTCATCAATGCGGCCTTCTTGATATAGTCCAGATTCGGGAAATTCTTACGCAAATAACTGTTCCCCTCCAAGGTGATCAGTTGCTGCTTCGGTTGTTCGCCATATTCCGCATTTATCTTTTTCACCACCTCCATACCTTCAACTACCCGGCCAAAGGGGGCGAAACCCATGCCGTCCAAGCGCTGATTGTTTGCCAGATTGATAAACAGTTGCGTGGTGCGTGAGTTAGGGCCGGATGTGGCGAAAGTAATGGTGCCGGGCGCGTTTGTTTGTTTGACAGGGTCATCCTTTAGCGTCTTGCTGCGCCACTTGGCCGTAACCTGCGGATCAGCCGCCAAACCGAACTGAACCACAAAATTCGGAACAACCCGGAAAAAGCCCGTGTCGTCAAAATATCCTTCCCGCACCAATTGATAAAAGCGCTCCGCGCCAATGGGCGCCCACTCTTTGACGCACTCAACAATAAATTCGCCGTTGGTGCATTCAAATTTTACCCTGAAAACTTCAGGGGCTTTTTCCGGCCACATATCATCCTCCTCTTTGGGCTGAGGCGTTTCCGCCGCCGCTTCGACCTCTTCCGTGTCGGCGGCTTTGGCGGATTCATCCGCTTCATCCGCGTGAATTTGCGCCAATCGCAAGATTACCCGATCACGGCGTTCCTGAACTTCAGGGGTAACGCGGCTGGGCGCGCCCGCCACATTCAACACAATGACGCAGCAGGCCGCCAGCGCCAGCGCCAACAACAACTTTTGTCTGCGATTCATAGTGCTCTCCTTTTCAAGTGTTCCCATTGCAAAACTACGATTGGGTAACGACTTACTCCTTCTCCAGGATAACAAGAAAGTCGTTATAACTTTTGCCATGATTGGCGGTTACTGATACCACTGACCAGCCTTCTTTCAGCAGTGCTTCCAGCTTTTCTTTGCCGGAACCATTTGACTCAATAATAAGCGATGTTTGCATAATACTGCCTCCTGTTGGGTTAAAGGAAAAGGTTAGAACAAAACAGCTGCCATAGACTGTACCAATTTTACGTATCGTTTTTCAAATTAGACTGCGCCGATTTTTGCATTGTCAGGAATTATGGCATCTTTTAATACCACCACAATGCCGTCACGAACAGCATATCCCACGCCGTCATAATCCTTTAATTTGTCTGAACCGCTTATTGTAACATTATTTCCTATTCGCGCATTATGATCAATGATCGCTTGGGTGATGCGTGTATTTTTGCCAATCCCTATGGGATGGGCGGGCAACGATTTAGTATCCTCGAAGTAGTCGGCGCCCAATACGATGCTGCGTTTGATTACGGCGCCCGCTTGAACAATACTCCGTATACCAATGATCGCATCCGTAACAGTTGCGCGGTGTATCCGGGAGCCACTGCAAACAATCGCGTTCTTAATGGTTGCGTCTGTGATGCGCACACCGGGCAACATGCGCGTGTGGGTGTATATCATTTTGTTCGGGTCGTGAAACTCGAAGGGGGGATTTGATGATGTCATGGCCATGCTCACGTTAAAATAGGAGCGCACCGTTCCTATATCCTCCCAGAAACCATAAAACATGTGCGCAAAAACTTTATGCGTCTTAATCGAATTGGGCAGCAATTCCTTGCCGAAATCCACCCACTCCAAATTTGCCGTGAGCAATTCCACAAGCACATCCACCTTGAACGCATAAATGCCCATGGACGCCATAAATTCCTTGCCATCCGCCTGCAGTCCGAAATAATCAAACACCTGTTTCGGGGTAACCAAGGAATCAAGCGTGGCCGCGTCATCGGGCTTTTCCACAAACCTTTTTATTGCGCATTGGTTGTTCACCTTCATGATGCCAAAGCCCCTAGCGGCGCGGCGATTCACCGGCAGGGCGGCAACTGTTATGTCGGCGTCTTTTTCCAAGTGCGTTTTCAGCAGGTGGCGGTAATCCATTCTGTACAGTTGATCGCCGGACAGGATAAGGAAGTGTTTCACGCCCCGCTGCCGTATGTGAAGCAGGTGTTTGCGCACCGCATCCGCCGTTCCCTGAAACCAGTCACCTGTTTCGTTGGTTTGTTCCGCCGCCAGAATTTCCACCTCGCCGCCGCTGAAATCATCAAATTTATAGGCGCTGTTGATATGCCGGTTGAGAGAGTGGCTGTTAAACTGCGTGAGAACACTGATGCGGTTGATCCCTGAATTGATGCAATTGCTCAGCGGGATGTCCACCAGACGGTAGCGCCCACATAAGGGAACGGCGGGTTTTGAACGCACGGCGGTCAACGGATACAGTCGTGTGCCCCTGCCACCGCCCAACACTATCGCGCCGACCTGCCGCATGGCAAGACGGTCCGGCGTCTGCCCGGATGTTTTCATATCACATTCTCCCCGATTATAAGCCTAAGTCGGGCGTTGCCCACAACCCAAGCAATACACACTGACTTGACGATTCCCGTCATTCCCGCTTTCGCGGGAATGACGCGCTTTCGCGGGAATGACGATGGTTGACGCACTACCTACATC
>DSBB01000146.1 GCA_011046175.1 Candidatus Hydrogenedentota bacterium
GGAGAAGGAGAAGGAGAAGGAGAAGGAGAAGGAGAAGGAGAAGGAGAAGGAGAGGGAGAGGGTGAAGGTGAAAACATTACCCAAGACCTGCTGGATCAATTTGATGATGCAGACGCGGATAACGATGACCTGCTGCATTATGATGAAGCAATAGTAATAATTCCGGATTTGACGCAGGAACAGTTTGTCGCGCTTGATCGCAACGGCGACGGCTACTTGAGCCGGGCGGAGCTGATGGCGGCGCTCGACAGACAGTGCAAGCCGGTGTTTGCGGCGGCGGACGCCGTGATAACATGCGACGACCTGCTTGCCGCGCAAGACGCACTTCGCGCCGCCTTTGCCACTGTTCGCGCGGAGGACGGGTGCGGCACTGACCTGACCGATTTTGTCAAAGTCAGGCGTATTGTATGGCTTAAAGATAACCGTCGTTTTGAAGACTTGAACCTGGAGGACATTGCAGGGAAGATAAAGGATTTTGACGCCGGTGAGTACGACTACTCCATTGGCAAGACGCAGAAACTGTTCCATTACTACCTGCTGTTCCGCCCCGGCGTTTATAGAATCTTCTACGAGATAGACGAAGAGGTCTGCGAACGCTACGGGGTGACGGCCATGTGGGAAGCGCAGCAGAAGATAACGATAGACGACCAATGTTCCGGCTGTCTGGGCTGTCTTGGCTGTGACGCCTGCGCGCGCTGCCGCGACCGCTACATCCCCGAATATGCCGTCGAGTTAAAGCGGATGCTCGGCGACTGGCTGCTCGTCGGGCTGAGCCTGCTGGTATTGCTGTCGCCCGCGGGGCACAACCGTTCATAAGGCGCCTTTTCGCGCGTAAACGGCAGTACTGTTGACGCGGTACAGCCCGACACGTCGGACGCGCCGGACACAGTCCGACAGACCATACAGGCACATCTACGGCATGTTCTTTTTGCCCCGCGCGCGGCTTTGCGAGTATCATTACCGTCATGCGTCTGGGCGGGCGCTTTGTAGCCGATTATATTGTTCTGCAACATGGGAGAGAAATATGCGCGTACTGGTCACCGGCGGCGCCGGGTTTATCGGGTCGCATTTGTGCGAGTTGTTGACGGCTCGCGGCGACAAGGTGTTTGTGCTGGACGATCTGAGCACGGGACGGTTCGAGAATATCGAACATCTTTCGGACGTTACCTGCATCATTGACAGCACGTTGAATCAGGAGATTGTGCGCGACCTCGTGCGCGAAGTGGATGCGGTGTTTCATCTCGCGGCGACGGTGGGCGTGCAGCTGGTGGTGAACCACCCCATCCGCACCATTGTGAACAACATCCAGGGCACGGAAACCATCCTCGAGGAGACGTGCCGCTACCGCAGGCGGCTGCTGATCACCTCGACCAGCGAGGTGTACGGCAAGGGCGCGAACGCGGTGTTCAACGAGAACGACGACCGGGTCATCGGCCCGACGCATCGCCACCGCTGGTGTTACGCGGCGTCGAAGGCGATAGACGAGTTTCTGGCGCTGGCGTACTGGCGCGAGAAGCGGCATCCCGTGGTGATTGCGCGGTTGTTCAACACGGTAGGCCCGCGCCAGACGGGGCGCTACGGCATGGTCATCCCCACGTTTGCGCGGCAGGCGCTGTTGAACGAGCCGCTGACGGTGTACGGCGACGGGAAGCAGACCCGCTGCTTCGCGTATGTGGGCGATGTTACGCCCGCGCTGGTCACGCTCATGGACCGGAGCGACCTGCGGGGCGAGGTGTACAACATCGGCAACAACGAGCCGGTCAGCATGGAAGCGCTTGCGAAACGGGTGATTGAACGTTCCGGCAGCGAGTCCGACATCCGCTACGTTCCGTATGATCAGGCGTATGGCCCCGGCTATGAGGATATGCGCCACCGCGAGCCATGCCTAAAAAAAATCGGCGAGGCCATCGGCTACGCGCCGAAAACCTCGCTGGATGAAATTCTTGATATTGTCATCGCGGACACGCGCAACCGTTTGCAGCGCGATGTTTGACGGCTGCTTTCGGAGCGTTTACGCCGATTTTTCGCGCGATTTTTTCATTGTTTTCCGGTTGTCCATGTGCAGGCCTGTGCTTCCCTGATTCACGGCTTTCTTTCGCAATTGCGCCAGCACATCGAAGTATTCCTTAACGGAGCGCGCGCCGGTTCCCTCACTGTCTGTAATGCAAATCATCAATTTCAGAAGCGGAACGCCTTTCCCGCCGGCGACACTGCTCTTGGGCATTTTTAATCCCACCAGTTCATAAAAGTCCGGGAGATGTTTTTCCCAGCTTTCGGTGATGCGCTCGCTGTAGGGAACGACGTGCTGGGGTTCCATGACGCACACGAAATGTCCCAGCCCCATGTGCGCGGCATGGAACAGCGGCGAGTCGAGATTTGCGCCGTAGCGTTGAAGAATGCGCGATATATGCCGCAACGCTTTGTTGCGGTGCGCGTCCCCGGCGAATTTGCCGAACTCGGCGATATTGTCCAGTTCAATGTAAGCGGTGGCAAAAGGAATTTTCTGGGTAATGGCGCGTTGGATTACCGCCTTGATCATTTTGGCGCCTGCCAAGCCGGTGATGGAATCGGCTTGCTGCGCCAGATAGGCGCTTTTCAGCTGTTCATTTACCCTCGTTGCCAGTGTTTTCGCGTCGAACGGCTTAACCAGATAATCATCCGCCCCCTGGTCAAGCCCGTGCTGCACTTCGTCCTCGGCGCCCATGGACGACATGAGTATCACCGGCAACGCAAACAATTCGGCGTGGGCGCGGATGCGCCGGCAAATCTCGAACCCGCACACATCGGGCAGCATAACCTCGGCTATGACCAAATCTACGCTGTGTTGTTCCACCATTTTAACGACGCGGTCGCCCCGGTTCTCCAACACACAGACGTGCCCGGCGTCTTTGAGATGCGCGCACACATAGTTTCCAAAATGAGGATCGATATCAATACATAATATTTTCGCCACCTTGACAACCCCTCTTTACTTTTTTGTGATGGCGTTGCACGCCACTCCTGTCTATTGTATAACCCGATAAAAATTTCACGCGAATTTCCGCTGATTTCGGTATGTTCCATCTCCGTATGCGCCCATACACTTCGAGCATCCTGCTGCGAAACCATGGTTCTCGCCACGTTCCACCACAACCATCCATTGAGATTATACCAGAATTACCGCCATAGTTCCCACTGAATCTGCTGAAAAAATCCGGAATTTCTGTTGTCCCTTTCGGGCAATCTGGTACACTGTGCAATGTCTTGGCGTATGAGAGAAGCCGCATGGGCTTCTTAAGACGCAACCACAGGATATGTTACACATGGACAGACGCGGCTTTTTCATGAACAGCGTTCTCGCCGGAGCGGGCGCCACCACGGCATTTACACGAAATGAAGGCGTATTGCATGCCGCCGCCACGATGCAGGTTCCCCTGGAGACAAGCGCGCTTTCGGATATTCCGGTGTTTTGCGCCCATGAACACTGGGGCAGTATTGACGCGGTCGGCATGACAGCGGAGGGCTTTCGCGCCGACGCCGAGGCGGGCGCGGAACCCGGTCGCGAGGCGTCGTTGTGGGACATTCTGCTCGATCCGTATTTCGGCGGCTGGCTTTTTCAAGCGGGATGGGACGCGCGCGGGCGGGCGCGGGCCAAAGGCTTCGATTCCATGATTGACTGGTGGCGCGCGCAACCGGTCGAAGCGTTGACGGACATTCAAACGCCCCTGCGTCAACAGAGTTGCACGGGCGCGTTCCAATGCATCCGGCACGGTGTGACGGCGCTGCACGGCGCGGATATTTCCGATATGGAGGCGGATGCATGGCGGCAGGCGGACGCCTCCGTCGGAAAGGCGTACAAGGATATTTTCGGGTGGTACAAAACGGCGATGCGGCGGATGAATGTGAGCGAACTCATTCGTCCCGTTCACCCGGAGTATTTTTTGAACGCCGGACCGCGGGCGGAAGAAGAACGCGCGTTTACCCATCCCATTTTGCGCATTGATCCGCTGCTCGAATTATGGCCCGAGAATTGTCCTCGCCGCGACCGGCTTGCCGAAGCGATTGGCGTGGAGCCCCGCGACGCCGCATCATGGCGCGCTTTTATTTCCGCGCTTTTTGACCGCGCCGCGGAAAAGGGGAATGTGGGCGTCAAACAATTGCAGGCGTACACGCGCCCGCTGGATTTTGCTTACCGTGAAGACGGCGAAGTGACGTTTCGCGGCCCGTTGCGTCACGAAGAGGCGCGAATATTTCAAGACTGGATAATGCATGAGTGCTGCAAACAGGCGCACGAGCGGCGGTGGCCGCATCAGGCGCATACGGGCACGCACAACCTGCCGCAGTCTTCGCCGCTGCCCCTGGCGGCGCTGGCAAGCCGGTATCCGAACATGAATCTTGTGCTGCTTCACTGCTGGCCTTTTCTGGAGGAGGCGGGCTTTTTGGCAAAACATACGCGCAACATATATCTTGACGCATGCTGGCAAACCGTGTTGAATCCGGCGTTCTTTGAACAAGCCCTGTCGCTGTGGCTGGGTTATCTGCCCGTCTCGAAGGTAATGTGTTCACAGGACGCGACAAGCGTTGAAATGGCTGCGGGTTCCATAATGATTGCGCGCCGCCTTCTGGAACAAGCGCTTACGATCCGGGGCAACGACTGGCAATTGCCGGAACCGGCGCTGCGCGCCGGCGCCGCCGACATCCTGCACAACAACGCGGTCAACGTGTACGGCATTGGAGCGTTTTACTCATCATGACGGCCGCCCGCTTTTTTGAAGATTGTCGCTTCACTTTGAAGAACTTCTTCCTGCCCATGTACTGCCGCGGCTGCGGGGAGCGTTTGTTGACGGAAGAGAACTGTCTGTTTTGTCCCAATTGCTGGGAAAGCAGTCCCCGCATCACGCGTCCTTTCTGCATCCGTTGCGGCAAGCCCCATCAACGCATGGTCGGCTTGGGCGCGTTGTCCAATTTTCCCTGCGCCGATTGCCGGGACAAGCCCAATCGTTTTATACAACGGATGCGCGGGGCGGCGTATTACGACGGCGCTGTCGGCTCGGCCATCCGCCTGTTCAAATTTCACGGGAAACGCCGGCTTGAAAAGCCGCTGGCGGAACTCATGGTCGAGTTTGCCTTGGAAGAAATGGACGGGGAGGCGTATGACGCCATTGTGCCCGTTCCTCTTTACGTCACGCGGTTGCGGGAACGCGGTTTTAATCAATCGCTGCAACTGGCGCGCCTGCTGGACGCCGCCTTCCCCGGAACGCCCGTAGACGAATCCCTCAAACGAATCCGTCCCACCACGGCGCAGAGCAGCCTTGCGAGCGATCAACGCGCGCGCAATGTGCGCGGCGCCTTTGCCGTCAAAGGAGACACGCTTACGGGGAAGCGCGTGCTGCTTGTTGACGATGTTATCACCACAGGCGAAACCGTCACCGAATGCGCCCGCGCGCTGAAACGCGCCGGCGAGGCGTCCGTTGACGCCTTTGCGGTTGCGCTTGCCTGCCCGACGCCCCGGTATGATCTATAA
>DSBB01000450.1 GCA_011046175.1 Candidatus Hydrogenedentota bacterium
GCCTCATTGTGACGTATCGAGGGGCGATATTTCAAATTCGAGTCAAACTGTACAATCATGGCGGAGGAATTGGTTTGCGTATGAAATCAAGCCTGCCCCTGTTGTTGCCCGGCGAAAAAAATCCAGCATTGAGGCGCGTCCCCCTGTTGTGAGTATAATATCAGGGAAAATAGTCGTGTTGTTTAGCCTCAAAGATGCTTTTGCAAAAGTAATCGGGTGTCAATCAGTGTTGTTATGGGGGCGTCCCGTTTTTGTCTTGTACGCGGCGCTATTAAAACCGGGAAGCATGGTGTGTTCTTCACGCTTTAGCGCACCGGCGGTTATCGTGTTGCCCGCGTTGGAAGTCCTTTTTCAAAACAAGGGTATGTAATGGATAGTGTTGAAAAAAACTTTGAGAGAACCTTGGTGACGAGCGCGCTGCCGTATGCGAATGGCCATATCCATTTGGGGCACATTGCAGGCGCTTATCTGCCCGCCGATATTTATGTGCGTTATCTGCGTCTTCGCGGCGTAAAAGCGTTATATGTAGGCGGGTCGGACGAGCATGGCGTGCCCATTACTCTGACGGCATTGAAAGAGGGCGTCACGCCGAAAGAGGTTATTGATCGCTATCACACGGCCAACACGGCGGCGTTTCAACGGCTGGGCATTTCGTATGATATTTACGGGCGCACCTCGTGGCCCTTGCACGTGGATACGACCCAGCGGTTTTTCAAGGCGCTGGATGCGGGCGGTTATATCCATACGGAAGAGATGGAGTTATGGTATTCGCCCCAGCTGGAACGGTTCCTGCCCGACCGTTATGTGAAGGGAACCTGTCCAAAGTGCGGTTATACTGACGCCAACGGCGACGAATGTGAGCGTTGCGGCGCGCAGTATGCCGCCCATGAACTGTTGTCGCCGCGCGCCAACATTCCCGGCGACGCGTCGTCGCCCGTGTTGCGGAAGTCGCGTCACTGGTTTCTTGACCTGCCCAAGTTCGAGGCGCCGTTGAAGGCGTGGTTGGACGGCCATCCCGAATGGCGTCCCAATGTAAAAGGCATCGCCTACGGCTGGGTCAACGATCTTCGCAGCCGTTGCATTACCCGCGACACGGATTGGGGCGTGCCCATCCCGGTGGACGATCCGGATGCCGAGAACAAGCGCATTTACGTTTGGTTCGACGCGCCCATCGGCTATGTGACCAACACGCGCCAATGGGCGCAGGACAAGTTGCGCGACGCAAACGGCTGGGAGATATGGTGGAAGGATTCGGGTACGCGGATGATTCATTTCATCGGCAAGGACAATGTGCCTTTTCATGCGGTTATCTTTCCCGCCATGCTAATGGGGCAAGGGGATTATATCCTTGCTGACAACGTGGTTGGCAATGAGTATCTCAATATATTCAACCGTCAGACGGGCAAGTCTGAAAAAGGATCGAAATCGCGGGGCAACATGATTAGTGTGCGTTGGGCTGTGGACAACCTGCCTGTGGACGCCATCCGTTATTATTTGTGCGCCATTGCCCCAGAAAGCAAGGATTCCGACTTTGATTGGGACGAGTTCATGAACCGGTATAATGGCGAGTTGTGCGATGTGGTCGGCAATTTTGTGCATCGTTGTCTGACAATGACCGTGAAGAATTTCGCCGGCCGCGTGCCGGAAGCGGGTGAATTGGAGGCAGCTGACAAGGAAATGCTTGACGCCATACCCCGGCAGATGGCCGCCATCGCGGAGTCGCTTGAGGGGTTCAAATTCAGGCAGGCTGTCGAGCGGTTTATTGACTTGGGACGCAAAGCGAATGTGTACTTTGACGCCGCAAAGCCTTGGGTTACGCGTAAGACGGACATGGCACGCACCGGCGCCACGTTGTATGTGTGCTGCCAGGTGGTCAAGGCGTTGTGTTTTGCAATGACGCCGTTTATGCCCGGCGGCGCGGCGGCGCTTGCCGCCACTCTCAACCTTGCGCTGCCAAATAACGGACCCGACGGCGGCGAGGATGCATGGGCGGCGGCTGTTGCGCCGTTGCCCGCAGGAAGCGCCCTCAACGCGCCGCAGGCGTTGTTCCCGAAACTGGACAGGGAGCGCATTGCCGAACTTGCCGAGGCGCACCGGCAGGGCGAGGCTTTTTAGTACCCTGTCAGTCATCTTATATGATCGAGAACAAGAAGTTCGCAATGACGCTGCGCTGGGTTGTGGGCAGCGCCCACATTGGCACCTTATCGGCCAGAAACCGCGATCAAGAAAAAGAAGTTGGGTATGTTGTTCACGCTTCAGCGTGCGGCAGTAGTACACAAACTCTGAGTCATACACGCAACCCCGCACACTGAAGCGTGAACAACATACAAAGAGAATAGTCAAATCTGGGTTGCGGGCAAAGCCCGTCTTAGGGTTTGTAAACTATAGTGTTGCGCGGCAACCTTGGGTTCTACAAGGCGCGGTCCATTTCTTCGATCATGGCGGCAATTTCCCTGCGTTTGCGCAGCAGCGCCTCCGGGTCGCGGGTAAAGGTCACCAGACTGGGCACAATCTCCTCGAGGTTGTAAACGCCTGCGGCGCGGCGCAGTAACGCCTCATGCCCGCCCTGTTCCATCAGCGCGCGTGTGCGTTCCATAAACAAGGCGAGATAATCGTAATCTTCCAGCCCGTCACGGATGACTTCCCAGCGAATTGAAACGACAGGCCCGTTCCTGCCGGGGTATACCAATATCCCGTCGCCGTTGACCGGAGTGATGTCAAGCAGGTTTTCAAAGGGATCGCCGGTGGTGGGCCAGTTGTTCACGCTCCAATACTGCATGCCGCGCATGCCCAGCGCCCAGGACTGCCAGAACAGGATGCGGTGTTCGATGGCGGCGAAATCAACAAAAAGATTTCCGTAGGGACGCGGCGGCGCATGGTTGACGTACCACCACACTTCGCCGCCGGCGGCGGCGCGTTCCAAAACACTGATATTATGGGTGGTGTCCAGCACTTGCGCATGAACCGACCAGATGTCGAGGAGGTCGGGAATAAAAGGGCGCAGCCCCATCGTGCTGATGACAATGGGAATGTCAGGCGCAACATCCTTCCATTGCTGCATGCGTTCCAGCACGCGGTTCCACGCCGGTTCTTCGGGTTCGTAAGCCAACTGTGTGAAAGCCCGTTGCCGCAATCCCTGCCTGCGCACAAAAGCGTTTGCCATTTCGAGCTGGGCGGGCGTGTTGATTAGCGTTTCCGGCACATAAAAGGTGGTTGCTCCGGCGTTGTTGAGCCCGTTCAGCCGCGTCATAAACCGGTCGAGATCGCCTTCGTAATCAGCGCTTTCCCTGGGGAGTCGGCAAAAATCACGCAGGGTTATCCGGTGAGTCAACGCCGCCTGCAGGTATTGCGGCGCCACCGCATCAAGATTCAAGCCCAGGCGTCGCGCCTGTTCGGCAAGTCGGGTTGTGGAAAAGCCGAAGTCCGTCTTTAATGCGGGTGTTGCGGGGAGAGTGAAGTTGAACACCTGCGCCTCAATCCATAATTCCCATGGATCGTTGTCCGCGGCTGACAGGGTGATTGGACCGCGATAAATGCCGGGCGGAAGTTCGGGCCGGGCGTAAACGGTAATCCAAACAGGGGTTGTTGCGCCCGCTTCCGCGGTGAAAGGCTGGTGGGCAGGCAGCGCGTCCGGAAACCAGCCGGTGGGGCCTTCGTAATGACTGGGCACGCGCACGTCATGGTAGCGGACATTATGCACTGCAATGTCCGCCGCCGGAATGCGCGCGCCGCCGCCGCGTTCAACAAGGTCTTCCACTGTGACGCGCACATTGAAGAGTGATTCATCATCAGGGGGACGCATGCATATTTGAAATGATTCATATTCATTTTTCGCCAGAGCGATGCGCGCCGTCGGTTCCGGTATTCCTGAGGGGATGATGCTGTCCTCACGAAACACCTTTTCCAGCGACGAGGCGAACCAGAGCGTCGTTGGTCCCGTGATTGCCGCGGTTGCGCGGGATTCGCGCGCGCCGCGGTCCAAGGCGTGAGGCGCGTCTGTCCACGCTTCCATGTGGCGCGCGGGCGGATTGCCCACCGTGAAAAACGTGTCTATGCCGCCGTGGGGGGACGCAGTGTCTTTGCCCAGTTCGATTACGGCGTCGCCTTCATACAATTGCGCCATTAGCTCGTAGACGCCGTCCGCGGGCGGTTGCCACTTCCATGTGCAGCGTGCGAGGCGCGTGGGGGAGAGGTCGAAGCGTTTTCGGGACAACCGCCAGACCCGTTTGTTTTCCGCCACAATACGCGCTTCGATTTGCACGTTTTCCATGGCTTTTGTAGCGGCGAGGACTACCGAGAAGGCGTTGTCTTCATAGTTTATCTGGGCGGCGACTGCGTCGTCGGCAAAGTCCACCCGTTCGAGGCCTCGCACCACATTCAGGCGGTACATGGTTGTCCACATTTCGCGGGGTTTGAGCAATCGCGGCACAAAAGCGGTTTGTGCGCCGTAAGGCTTTCCGAGCTCATCGCACAACGCCAAAAACGCATGGGTGTGGTCCGCGTGAAATATGGCGCAGACGGACTCGTTGCGGTTGGTTTCCGTCACGACGGCCCAGTTGCGCGAAGCCGGATAAAACGCCTCGCGGGTGATGTCGGTCATGCCGTCAAGCGTGGGCAGGAGCATTTTATTGGCCGCGCTTGCGCGCACGTCGTTGCGAACCCACGGGGATATCCATTGCGTTTCATCCCCTGTGTTTTCTATGGTCCAGGTAATGCGCATGGAGGTCTCGTCAGGAAGCGGTTCCATAAGCCTGGTTACACGCAATCCCTTGATGTTCGGGCCGTCGCAGTCATAACTGTAACGCAGCATGGGGCGGTTCGAGTTTGGGTCCACAATTTCAAGTTGTTCATTCAAGCGGCGGTTGGGCAGATAATAGCTGCCCACGCCGAACCCCTCCTGCAACAGGCCGTTCTCGCCCGCCAGATTATCTTTACCGCCGCGAATGAGCAGGGTGTTCAGCGCCCCGCCGTCGCCGGGCGCGAACATCCATTCCAGATAGTTTCCCTGGATATGCACGTCATCGTCAACCGCCACCGTTCCGCCACGCGGCGCCATGCTTAAGACGAGCAACGCAACAAACGAAAACAGGCCGAATCTTGTGAACGTACGCGGCATGGATTTCCTCCGGATGGTATGAGCCCCTGACAGGGCGGTCTTGATATGTAGTGAAAAAGGGAGCGCCATTATAACACGGGCCGCCACATTGCGCGGATACGGTTGTAGCGGTAATCATATTCCGGCGCGCCGCCCCGTTGCGTGGCATAGAAGAGATAC
Source organism: Candidatus Hydrogenedentota bacterium (assembly GCA_011046175.1). Lineage (GTDB taxonomy): Bacteria > Hydrogenedentota > Hydrogenedentia > Hydrogenedentales > CAITNO01 > SLFT01. The sequence goes on from DSBB01000450.1 coordinate 5,276, forward strand.
AGGCGGCGTTCGCCGTCCCTGAACGTCAGCAGCGTTTGCGGCACATGGCATGCGTCTGCGTCTGCGTCCGGCGGTATATAGCCTATAATGCGCCAATGCAGGCCGTCGTCAGACACGGCTTCGCACAGGGCGCGCGCGCTCCACATGCGGGCAGCCGCACTGTGCGTCGCTTTTGGCGGATAACCCACGGGGTCGGCGAATGCGTAATAGCGCCCGCCAACC
>DSBB01000153.1 GCA_011046175.1 Candidatus Hydrogenedentota bacterium
GACTATGTGCTCGCCCATTTTGACCGTCTGGCCGGGGAGACGCGCGCGTTCCATGATGCGTTCTATGCGACCACGCTGCCGCGCTATCTGCTCGACGCCGTCACGGCAAATCTTGCCACCATCCGCTCGCCCCTGTACATGTGGCTGGAGGACGGCACGGTGGCGGGATTTGAGGGAACCGACTCGTGTTGTCCCATGAACTGCACCCATGTGTACAACTACGCCATGACCCCGGCCTACTTGTTCCCGGCGATGGAGCGCAACGCGCGCGAGACGGACCTGCTCGCGCAGATGCATCCCACGGAACACTACATTCCGCACCGCACCGTGCTGCCCTTGTCTGAACCGCGCATCGGTTTCGAGATCGGCGGGCCGCATCATCCCGCGCTGGACGGCGAGTTCGGCACGTTGCTGAAAGTCTTTCGTGAATACCGCCAATGCGGCGACCGCGCATGGTTGAAGAAACTGTGGCCGCGCATGAAAACGCATCTGTTGTATCTGATGAAGACCCATGATCCCGAAGAGACCGGCGTCATACGCGGCGAACAGCCCAACACCTACGACATCCACACCTACGGCAGCAATACCTTCATCGGCACGTTGTATCTCGCGGCGTTGCGCGCCATGGAAGAGATGGCGCGGGTCATGGGCGATGACGCGTTGGCGCGGTTGTGCCGCGAGCGTTTTGAGAAGGGCGCGGCGGGTTACGACGCGACATGCTGGAACGGCGAATATTACTACAATGTGTACGACGCGCCGGACGCCACACCCGACACCTATAACCAGGGGAATTGCTGGGGCGCGGGCTGCCATGCCGACCAGCTGCTGGGGCAGTGGTGGGCGAACCTGCTCGATCTCGGTTACACGCTGCCCCGCGACCGGGTGCGCAAAGCGTTGGAGGCCATCCACCGTTACTGTTGGCGCGGCAAACTCGACCTGCCCGAGCACAGGCAGCGCGTATTCGCCGAACCGTGGGAGCGGGGCCTGCTTAACTGCGCATGGCCGGAAGGAGGGCGCCCCGACGCCCCGGTGCTTTACTGTGACGAGGTGTGGACAGGCATCGAGTACGAGGTGGCGGCGATGATGCTGCACGAAGGTATGATAGAAAAAGGACTGCAAATCATTCGCGCCGCCCGCGACCGTTACACCGGCAACCAGCGCAACCCATACTCGGAAATCGAATGCGGCGCCCACTACGCCCGCGCCATGGCGTCCTAGTCGCTGCTGCCCGCCGCAGCCGGGTTCCACTACCACGCCGGAGAGCAGTCGCTCGGTTTTGCGCCGCGCTTCCAGCCGGACGGGTTCGCGGCGTTCTTCACCGCCGCCGACGGCTATGGACTGGTGTCGCAGCAACGCGACGGCGACGGGCAACTCGACTGTATCGAGGTAAAACGCGGCGTTCTGACGCTTAAGACCATACAACTTGAAGCGTCCGGCGGCGACACGCCGCGCATTACTCTGGAGCCCTCGCGCCGCCACAGTGTCGTTATGAATGAGCGCCGATGCGTTATTACATTGTCCCGCGCAATAACCCTGCAAGCGGGGCAGGCATTGCGCATCACACTTCGACAAGGCGTTTGATCGCGTTCTTACAGGCGTTGTCGCCGCGGCAATCCAATGACTTTGTTTGCAATGACGAAATAAGGGGTTGCAGGCGGCTTCGGCGTTGGATTGCGTCGCGTTTTCATTTGGACTGCTTGACCGACGGAAAACGTGTTTGCGTTGAAGGAAAAGATATGTTCAGGATCAAGGTCATACACGGCAGCGGCTTTATGCTGTCCGGCGACAGGATGCGCCAAGTGCAGGAACTGTTCCGGGCTACGTTTCCCGCGTATGCCGATTATGCCGAAAAAATACCGTCGCTGTTGCGAAATCCGCACAAGCATGGTTATCATGCGGCTTTGTTCGTGGCTGAGGGCGCGCGCGCGCGGGTCAACGCTTTCGCGCTGCTGCTGTATTTTGAGGAAACGAAGGCCGCGTTTTTGGATTTCGTCGGCGCGCGCGCCGACATCCAGAGCCGGGGCGTCGGCGGCGCGTTGTATGAGGCGGTGCGCGAGTATTGCATGCAGTTGGGCGCGCGCGGCTTGTACCTTGATGCGCAGCCCGATGACCCGGAATTGACTCCTGAACCGGCGCAACTGGAGGAAAGCAGGCGGCGCATGCGTTTTTATGAACGCTACGGGGTGCGTGTAATTGACGGCACACTGTATCACCTGCCCATCGGCAATCCGCCCACGCCGGGGTACCTGCTTTTTGACGGTTTGGGCGCCGTCGCCGCGCTTTCCCGTGGCGAGGCGCGGCGCACGGTGGAATTGATATTGCGGCGGCGCTTCGGCCATATCACCAGCCCCGCCTATATCAGGCGCGTGGTGAATTCTTTTCGGGACGATCCGGTGCGCTTCCGGCCCATGCGGTATCGCCGCGGCGGCAGCGTCAAGCCTGACATGCAGCCGCCGCGCCTTGCGGAACGGTACGCCCTTGTGTTTTGTCCCAAACATGAATTGCACCATGTGCGCGAACGCGGCTATTTCGAGCGGCCTGTGCGCGCCGAAGCCATACGTGAATCACTGGCGTCGCTGGGAATCTTCACCATAACGCGGTCGCGTTACTTCAGCCAGCGTTTTTTGGCCGCCGTGCATGAGCCGGATTTCCGCCATTTCCTGCGCAACGTGTGCGGCGTATTGAAAGCGCGGCGACCCGTATACCCCGAAGCGTTTCCAATCCGGCGCCCCGAACATCGCCCGAAGCATCTGCCCGAGCAGGCGGGGTATTACTGTCTCGACGCGGACACGCCTTTGTACAAAAACGCCTATGCGGCGGCAATAGACGCCGTGAACGCTGCGCTTACCGGCGCGGACGAGATTCTCGCGGGACGGCGCATGGCCTATGCCGTATGCCGCCCGCCCGGACATCACGCCGGCAGGCGCTTTTTCGGCGGGTTTTGCTATTTTAATAACGCCGCAATCGCCGTGCAATATCTGAGCGCGCAATCACGCACGGCAATCCTTGACCTGGATTTTCACCACGGGAACGGCACACAGGACATCTTTTATGAACGCGACGACGTGATGTTTGTCTCGGTCCACGGCCATCCCGATCATGCGTACCCGCTGTTCAGCGGGTTCGCCAACGAAACGGGCGCGGGCGCGGGGCTCGGCTGGAACCGCAATTTCCCGCTCCCGCCCAACACGGACGATGAACAGTATTTGCCTGTCTTTTACAAGGCGCTTGCCTGTGCGCTCAGGAAAAAACCGGACGCGCTGGTGGTGAGCCTTGGATTCGACGCCATGCGCGGCGACCCGACCGGCAGTTTCACGCTCCGCGCCGCGGCGTTGAACCGGATGGGCGCGGCGATTGCTGAAACAGGTCTTCCCGTGTTGGTTGTGCAGGAAGGCGGTTACAACATCCGAAACCTGCGTCACGGTAGCCGCGCCTTTTTTACCGGGTTCGCCCGCGCCGACCAAAGCGTGTGACTCATGCCCTGTTCAGGGGCTTCTACTCGATGGCGAGTGGTTTGGCGATATCCCGCCGCTGCCAGAGCGCGGCCATGATGCTTGCGGTGATGATGCAGATGAACACAAACAACGCGGCGGGCACGGCGGCGCGTTCACCGATATGCGCCAGCGCCAGCACCACGCCCAGCCCCGCGTTCTGCATGCCTATCTCGATGCTCAGCGTCCGGCGACGGCGCGTCTCCATGCGAAACAGCGCGCCCACGCCGTAACCCATCGCCATGCCGTAAAGATTCAGGATGAGACACACGGACAATACAATGCCCGTTACCGACGCAAGATAGTCGCGGTTCAACGCTATGACCATGCTGCATATGAAGATGATGAACGTGGCGGAGACGGCGGGGAACACAGGCAGGATGGGGATAATCCGCTTGTGGAATTTCATTTTGATAAGAAAACCCAGCGCCAGCGGCAGCGCCACGGTCTGCACCACGCTGTAGAACATGGCGAGGAAGGACACATCGAGTTTCGCCCCCGCAAGCAGCAAGGTCAACCCCGGCGTAAGCACCGGACACAACAGCGTGGACACCGTGGTCAGCGACACGGAATAGGCGGTGTCGGCCTTGGCGATATAGCTCATAACGTTGCTTGCCATCGCGCCGGGCGCAGACCCCGTGAGAATAAGCCCCACGGCGAGTTCATCGGGCAGCCCCATGAGCCGCGCCACGACAAACGCGCCAAACGGCATGATGACAAACTGCGCCGCGCTGCCCACGGCGACAATCCACGGGTTGCGGACGATGCGTTTGAAGTCCTCAAGGTCCAGCGCCACGCCAATGCCGAACATGGTCAGCGCGAAAAGCCAGTTCATGCCGGGTTTCAAAAAAATGAAAGGGCCGGGCACAAACCACGCCACCACGCCGAACAACACCACCCAGACCGCAAAGTAGCGCGTGTAAAATGTGAGCAATCGGTTTATCATGGCGTATCCGTCATTCGTCCCTGTGCTCATCCGCAGGGTCGAACGGCGGATAGACGATGTTCATGATCGAAAGTTGGCCGTGCGCAGCGTGCCGCATTTCCGGCGGTATCAAAATCACGTCCCCAGGCCGGATGGGATGACGTTTGCCGTCAAGTTCGATCTCGCCGTCCCCCGCCAGCACCACATATATTTCCGTGGTTGCCTTGTGATAATGAACGCCCGCCGAGCCCTGTATCGAAACGAAATGCACACCCACCGGCGTCGGGTCGTCCCGGGTCAACACGCGCCATGCATCGCCGCAGGGACACTTGACCGGCGAGACATCGCCCCGATTGCGAATAATAAAAGGTTGTTTCATGGCGGCATTCCTCCCGGGTTCTGAGTATGCGGTTAATCATGATTCTCTTTTTGTCTGACGGATCAGACAGATCGGCCGGATCAGGCGCTTCTGTCCATCCCGTCCATACAGTCCATAAAAAAAACGCGCCCACAGTGTAACATGCATCCACTGTGAGCGCGCAATCAGGTTCCGCTCATGCGGTCTTCAGTTTCCGCACCAGCCTGCCGATCCACAGGTCAAGAAAGTCCGCGCCGAGTTCGCGCAGCAGATCAATGCCCTGGGCGCGGGCGATTTCGATGGCCCGTTCACGGGCGTATTCCCGGGCGCGCTGCTGCTCTTCCGGGGTGAGTCCTTCGCCCGCTTCCTTCAACGCGCGCACATACTCGCGGTAGACCTGTTCCACCGCCGCTTCCAGCGCGAGCAGGGCGCGTTCAAGCCGCCTGCGCCGCAGCCAGTCAAACCAGCCGGTCGCCTTCACCAGCGACCACACGCCGCCCGCCACCGTAATCGTTACGGCAATCGCCGCGTCCGACGTCAACACATCCAGAATGTTCATGTCTGTTCCTCCTTGTTGTTAAGTAAAACAGGGACTGTCCCAAGCGAGCGCCCAACGGAAGCGAGACGGGACTGTCCCTGTTTTACGATCCCTCAAGCGAGCGCCCAACGGAAGCGAGACGGGACTGTCCCTGTTTTACGA
>DSBB01000246.1 GCA_011046175.1 Candidatus Hydrogenedentota bacterium
ATGTCGTCGCTGCCCCACAGCGCTTTCACACAGGAGAATTGAGTCATCAGTCGCGCGACATAGGTGTCCCGCTCGAATATTTTTTCGTAAATGGCTTTCACCAGTTCGCGATTTTCGTAGAGCGCCTCACAGAAGGTGGCGTACCCCATGAGCCAGGAAAGATGCTCCGCGAAATGTCCAAACCCGCCGCCGGCCACGATGCACATATTCTCGGGGAGATTCTCTTCATACCATTCCAGCGCCTGAGTGGTAATATCCTCTATTTTCGGCCACGGATATTTCTCAAAGTCCGCCCAGTTCGTAATAGGCCCGTGATTCTCGTCCATATACATGCGTCCGCCGCGCCGCTTCATATCAGCCGCGGTATCCTCCGCCGGGTGATACGTAAAGGTCAATGCCACATTTTCCGCGCCGCAACGTATGCAATCATATCCGAGAAAGGACTGCAGTGCAATCTGTCTGTGCATGGGAAACGCCGCGTCCTCCTTGTCCAGGTCTGCGTCCAACTGGTAACGGGCGCATAAGGCGTCCTGCACCTCCGGATCAAGGAATAATTCAATATGGTGAACACGCTTTGGTCTCCCCGACCGCCTGACACACATCAAAAGCCCCTCCCAGTCCGGTTCGATTGCCACGGAAAAAGGCGTCGCCATTATCGTCTCCTTTTCTTGTTACGGACGGGGCGCTGTCTGCTCGCGGATGTTTTTTATGGCATCCACAAGGCCGGGGTCAACAGCAATACCATACTCGCGCATTGTGTTCAATACTTCTGCCGCCTCATTTGCGCTTCCAAGCATTACATAAGCGGCGGCCAGATTATGCAAACTGTCCTCGTGATCAGGGCGGTACTTTAACGCCATTTTCCACGCGTTTACCGCGTTTTGCAGATCATTCGCGGTTCCGTAAAGTACGCCTAGGTTATACCAACCGGCCACATGGTCCGGTTGCGCAACCACACATTTCCCCCATGCCTCAAGCGCCAAATCGCGTCGTCCTGCGTCAAGGGCGGCTTTAGCCACATTGTACCATGCGGCGCCCGGCGCCGCATGGCCGTCAGTAGCGTTGATTAACGCATTTAACGCTCCGTCAACATCACCTTGCCTGAACAGCAGTTCAGCTTGAAATTCATAGGCCTCCGGCCAACGTGAATGTACTTTTATTGCCGCTTGACAATGACGCAAAGCGCGCTCAACATCATTTTGTTCGGCGTAACGACGGGCAAACTGAAGATGTAACTCGCCCGAATCCCCTGCCCGGGTGCGAACCACGGGCGCAATGAGATTTTCCACAGGAGCGAAATCATCCGTAAGCGTAATGCCGTTATGTTTTTCTATAAGCCGGTCTATCTCCTCGTCGGAAAGGAGTCGCCCTTTGTACTCCTTGTATTGCCGTTGCAAGAGCATCGGCACATCCTGCAATGCAATATGCCGCTTTGTGCAAACAACAATAAATGTATCCCGTACAAAGGGAAGACGTCCGGTGTTAAATACGCTCACACTTGGAAACACCTCGCGGCACGTATTAATGATGGCGGCAAGAAACGCGCCTGAATCAAGCATGTCTATCATGTTCAACATGTAAACGCCATTTTCCTTCAGCAATGCGTCCGCCATCCGCTTAAACTCCAACGTGGTAAGATGATACGGGACTGTGTAATCATTAATGGAATCGCCGAAAATGTAATCAAACTTTTCAAAATTCGGGTCTGCCGTCATGGCGCGCGTCAAGTCAACGGCAACGTTGCGCGCGTCCATGTCATAAATAGTAATCGGCGTATCGCGGGGCAGGCCGAGCGCATTGTGTGCCGCTTCAGTCACGGCTGGGTCTATTTCAGCAACGATTATGTCGCTGCCCGGACGGGCGTGCGCCAGATAATTGGGGTATGCGTAGCCGCCGCCGCCAATTACAAAAGCGCGCACCGGTTCGGAATGGGCATGTTGTTTTTCCATAACTGCGGAGTAAACCCATTCGTACTCATAAAGCAATCGCGTCGGATCGCGTAAATCAATTCGGGAATGCACCAATTGATCAAGCAGCATTTCCCGCAGCATAGGGTCTTGCGCGTCCTCGCGTATTGTAATACGCGAATACTGGCTTTCATCTTCGTATACGACCAGGGGCCGGTCCGAACTGCGTAATCGCAATTTCTCGCCGGCGCGGCCAAGTATGCCGCTTGACGCCATCGAGGCAAACAGGGAAAAACAGGCCAATAAAAGCAGCATGCAGGCAATCGGATTTCGCGGCGCGTATGCCACTGCAACCGCCGTCAACAACAGTGCTGTCGCAACTATTACCGGCAGGGCGCCCATCCATTGTATGAGGAAATATCCAGTTAAAAAGGTTCCGAAAATAGCGCCAACGGAACCCCAGGCGTATATTGCTCCCACCGCCGCGCCCGGGGCGCGTCCCTGCTCTAGTAAACGTCGGGTTATAATGGGACTAACCATACCGATAAAAATACAAGGCACAAAACAAAGCATCATGACATGGCAGAAAATCTGCATCGGCCAAGACATCCGCGCAAAAAAGAAAAATTCATGCTGCCATGAACGCATAAACGCCCCAAGCATGGGACTAACCAAAACGGTGAGCGCCGACAATGAGAAGACGGTCATTATTGCAATAGTTGAACGCCACCGATCAGCGATTATGCCTCCGAAATAATTGCCCAGGCTGATCCCTCCCAGCACCACCCCAATAACAGTTGTCCAAGCATAAAGAGAGCCGCCGAATTCCTGTGCAACTATACGTATGGCGGCCAGTTCAAAGGTCATAAACGCCAGATTTGAAACAAATACGGTGGTTGCGCCCGGCAACCAGACAGCTGCCGTATGGTAAAGCGAGCGAACGGACGCCTCTGCTTCCTGAATAAGCAGGGGGCGCTTTTCATCGGACACAAGCGCGGCCACCGCATATACAATACCCAAAGCGGCAAGCCCTAGCGCAGACACCACCACAATAGCGGTCGCCCCAAATACCATAACAAGATAATAGCCCGTTGCAAAGGTGCCGGCAAGACTTCCGGCCACACTCCATGCAAACACGCCGCCCACGGTGCGTCCGGCAGCCTGCTTGTAATCAAGCGCCATCTTGGCAACCACCGGATGTATCATGCCCAGAATCGTCGCAGAAAGAATAAACACGAGAAAAACGTGCAGGAAAATACGTGTCGGCCATGACATTGTCATTAGCAGCGATAATGCTCCCACGAGGGTGTTCAACGGCAGAATGGCCGCACAACCCGCGGCGGCGGCAAAAAACAACACCGACAGAGAATGGCGCGCGCGCCAGCGGTCTGCGATTTTGCCTCCGAGATAGTTTCCCACTGAAATACCCGCCATAATGACGCCGATAATGGCGGTCCACGTATAAAGAGACATTCCAACATGGCGGGCAATAATTCTGCCTGCAACCAGTTCAACAGTCATGATGCAAAAACTGGAGAAGAAGACCGTTGCATAGGGAAAGGACACACCGATGAACTGTTGCGATTTTTCCGTGTGTTCGCGCATAGACTCTTTTATTCACTTTCTGCCGCCCTGGCGCCGGCGCGGTCAACAAATCTTATCAAGATATACGGCGTCGTTTTCGGAAAAATGAGCGCCCGCCATAACGGCGGTTCCTACATAAACTTTCTCATCTTGGCTGATACCGCCTATCTTCACGTGCGCGCTTCGAAGCCCGCCAAGCCACCAGCGCCTGTCGCAGATATAGGCGATGTCGCCCGGGCCTGCGGCCATATTTTTCAGGAGCGTTTCAGGAACCAGAATGCGCTCCGTGTCGCCTAGTGACGCGTCACACGCGACATTTGCGTATGCGACGCTTCCGCCGCGCCGGTTTAATTCGCCGCCCTTGAACACGCGCATGGCGTCCAGTTGCGAGCCGTTCACCAACCCGACAATTTTTGCGTAAGGCTGCGGCCGGGTCAGCAAGGCAACCGTGACGCCGATGGCCCCGCTGCACACAAGCCCAAAGAATGCGCGTGTGAAGGCGTAGCTGTCCGGTCCCATGCCGAAAGAGAAATACGGGAGCAACCAGGAGTCAAAGGGTTTGAAGAACGACAGCGCCACCACCGCGCCGCCGCCAATCATGGTCGCCAACGCCGCCGCCGGATTGAACCTTCGCCACATTACGCCCAAGACAATCGCCACGACAATCGGAGGGGTGACAGCGGCGGTAAATTTGGCGTGGGCGGCGTAAATGGTGCCTCCGGCCATAACCGGCACAAGGGCCAGACCAATTCCCGCCGCGCACAGGCTTGAGATGCGCGCCACGAGCAAATAATGCTTGTCATCGCGTTCTTTGGCGACATAGGGACGATACATGTCATTGACGAATATGGCGCTTACCGCATTGATCAGCGTGTCGGCCGTGCTCATGAGCGCCGCCATTAACGCCGCCAACACAAAACCAAAGACACCGGGGCTGCACAAAAACCTTGACGCCGCGACAAAGGCATTCTGGGCGGTTGTGTCTATTTCACCGCGAACGTTCAGCGCCCATGCCGCCCAACCGCCGCCGCTGACGGCAATCGCCGCCAGGGGTGATAACACCAGCAGCCACAGCGTCACCATTTTTCGGGCGTCTTTCATGCCCCGCAAGGCGAGGAAACGCATCATCATGCCTTGGTTCATTAGTAAAAAAGCGCCGTTGTTGGCAAGGCCATCTTGAACATAAATGCCAATAAAGGAAAACTTATCGGGGTGGTTGAATTCTGAAAAGGCGTAACGGTGAGTCTCGGGCAACAGACTCCAGAAATCAACAAATCCCCCCACATGCAAGACTCCGGCAAAAAACAGCCCCAATCCTGCAACCAGTAAGATGACGCCTTGGGCGAGGTCGGTCATAATTACCGATGTTTGCCCGCCCGCCAGCACATAGAGCGTTACCAGCACGCACGCCACCGACGCGCCCGTAAATTCGTGCCAGCCCAAAACCGGATGCATTGCCCGGCCCAACGTGAGCAGATTCACTCCCACATAACCGATGAGATACAGCTGGATAAACACTGTCGCCGTAATCCGCGCGGCGCGGCCAAACCGCCGCTCGAAATATTCCGGCACGGACTGGATACGCTGGTAATAGATTATGGGCAGCCACACCAGCAGAAGAATGGGCGCCCAGAACCAGTCGTTCAGGTACGACTGCATGCTACTGACGCCATATTGATAGCCGACCTCGCTGTATTTAATGAAGCTGTAACTTCCGACCAGCGTTGCCACTGCGGAAAAGGCAATCAACCACCACGAGAAACGTTGTCCGCCAAAGAAGAAATCTTTGGTGCTGCTGGCATAACGCCCGAAATACAAGCCAAATCCCACCACCAGCACAAAATAGGCAAGCATGATGACATAATCGGTATTGGTTCCTGCGGCTTGCGGGGTCATGGCACTACGGGCTCCGGCACAAAAGGCAGATAAAAGGTAAAGAGGCATGAGACAAGCAG
>DSBB01000521.1 GCA_011046175.1 Candidatus Hydrogenedentota bacterium
ACGCTGATTGAGTTGCTGGTGGTGATTTCCATTATCAGCATCCTCGGCGTTATCTCGGTCCCCATACTGCGCTCCTTCGCGCGCAATGACATGCGCGACGGCGCGCGCACGGTCTACACCATGCTGCGCGCGGCGCGCGTGTACGCCATGACCCACAACGTCGAGACGGCGGTGGTCTATGAGCTCGACAGTGATTTCCTGATGGGGACGCCCATGGTGGATTCGCTGCGTTCCGCAAACAAGGCCGCGCCATACTATGTCCGCGCCATTCGCGCCGCGCAGGTGATGTACCGTCTGCCGGACGCCGTGGGGCTGAGGCCGCGTCCGCCGGACAGCGTAAATGCCAACGAGGATATGGTGAACTGGTACAGCCCGCAGGTGGGCACCTTCATCCCCACAAACAATGCGTCGGGACAGCGCGTCGAATTCGCCCAGGGATATGCGCTGTTGCTTGAAAAAACCGCGCCGGAATACAATCCGAACGCCCCGCCGGAACAGGTGTATCTGGCGGAAAGAGAGGTAGAAGCGAACGTTATAATTCCGCGGGACTATGATCCCGCGGCCCAAGCGTACCTTGCCCATTACCTCCGCAGGCTCGAGAATCCCGACACGCGTTTTCCCGACGGAACAGGCGCGGGCGCAGGGCTGGAAAAACTGGGGATCGTGCCGGTGTACGCGTATACCGGGCCGCTAATGGATTACTCGACGGAGGAAATCAGCGAAGCGCAGCCGTATGTGCATCCGCGCATGGCGCATGTGTTCGCGCCGCGCGGCAATCTGGTCTCGCTTCAAAGCGCCGAGCGCTACAGGCTGTGGTTCGGCCCCAGCCCGGACGCCTATTACACCGAGCGAATATGGTTTATCGGCGACGAACCCAACGACATTATGGTTGAAGCCTGGCTGAACGGCATACAGCCTCTTCTCAGCAATAAAGGCGGCAACCTTATCGGCATACCCATTGACATTCACCGCGCCACGGGACGGGTTACCATGGGATCGTCATGATGAAGCGAAGAAAATCACATAACGCGGGCTTCACGCTGTTGGAAACGCTGGTGGCGCTGGTCATTCTCGCCACGGGCATCGTGTCCATACTGCTGCTGTTCCCCATCGCCATGGAACGGCACCGCATCAGCACCTTGCGCACCATGACCACCACCATCGCCCAGTCACAACTGGGCAGGCTGCGCTCGGGCGACACGGACATCACCTTCCACCAGTGGTTGCGCGACAACCGCTTATACACATTAGCCGACAATGAACCTGCCAGCCAGTATGTCAGTTCCTGGGTCGTGTCCAGCCAGCCGGTGGGCGAAATCAATCTGGGCTTGTATCGCGTGACCATCGGGCTGCGCCTGTGGAACGGACGCACGGAGTATTACACCACCTATGTCACTGACCGTTGACATATCCCGCAAAAAAAATCGAGGCATGACCCTCGTTGAGATGATCGCGGCCATGGCCATTTTCACGATCATCATGGGCAGCGTCATGGTCATGTTTTCAACCATCACCAACACCGTGCGACGCGGCTATCGCACCATGGACCTTTTCGAGGCGACTCATGGCGCGCTCATGACCATCGAGCGCGACATCCAGTCCGCTTTCTCAGCGCCCGCCATCGGCGCCGACTTCCATTTCTACGGCGAACCCAACGGATTCATCTTCGTCGGCATCGCCCCGGACGGCAAACTCGGGCGTCTCACCTACGCCGTGCATGCCGACACCTCGCGCATGGAAGCGCCGGGAACGCCCGACTGGCGCGGGGAGCGGGTAACCCTGCCGGTGAAGCGTTCGAATATTGAGGGGGATTTCCCCGACTTCTCCTTGTATTACCCCGGCCCTGACGAGTATGTGGACGCGGAAATTGAAGTGGTGTACGGTTTGCTGGTCCGTTATTACGAGCGGGATGTCAATCACATCGAGCGATTCGACGGCATGGCGCCCTTCCTGAACGACATATACCCGTACGCGCTGGCGAGTGAAAACTCGTTTCTGTCCGAGGAATACCCTTTTTCCGCCTATCTTCAGGAAAAAATCGTAAATGCGGCGGTTCCTTGGTATGTATGGGACAAACTGAAAATTGTGGAGCATTGCCATTACTGGTTGCAGATGCTTCAGGGGCCGATACAACTTCCCGTCGTGCAATGGGACCCGCTTTACATCTGGTGGCAAACGCAGGATGAGATTTTCTGGTTTGATCATCGCGCCCCGGTTTTGCCTTCGTACCAGCCGAACCTGCCCACGGAAAACCGCAGATTCCTTTGGGACCATGTGGTTGCCAAGGATTTTGTCATTACCAACTGGCTGCTTGATCCAGGAAACGGAAACCGGCTTCCCGTTTCCGCCGTCACCCTAGACCCCGTGTTTGAATACAGCGTTGAAAGCGGCCTGGGCGGCGGCGACAAAACCTCCACATTCAACACGATATTCAATCTCGACCGCGACGGCGGCGAAGTGGCAAGTTTGACGCAAAAAGTGATGACTGCGACAGAGAACCCCGATATAGACGCCGAGATGGAAGCGATGGTCACATATCGTGATCTGTACAATCTTGGCAACCCGTTGCAGTCCCGAATACCCAGCGCATTCGACATAAATCTGTTTGTGATCAGTCCGCCAATTACCACGGGCGCGCCCACCGACGTGTTCACCTTTTCCCAGACGATACATATCCCGTCCGGATTCCTGCGGCGCAACCTGGCGATTGATTAAGCGCTTAACGCGGCAGGGATGCCGCGTCTACGTTAGGTTTGCGGTCATACCGCGTTAGGTCGTATACGTCCTGTAAATTGCGCGGCAACCAAACCCGAATTTTCGGGACGGTTGCCCGCGGAAGGGAAAACAAATGACTATCAACATCGCGGTATTGCTTTCAGGCGGCGGAACAACATTGCAGAATCTGATTGACCGGCGCGCCGCCGGCGATCTTGACATTAATATCCTGTGCGTTATCGGTTCGCGCGCGGACGCCTATGGCTTGGAACGGGCGCGCAATCACCACATTCCCGCCGTGGCGCTGCCACGCCGCGATTTCCCCTCACTTTCCGAATATAACGCGGCGGTGTGGCGGGAAATCCGCCGATACGACGCCGACCTCGTGATACTGGCGGGGTACATGCTCATGCTTGACGTGCCCGCCGATTTTGCAAACCGCATCATGAACGTGCATCCGGCGCTGATACCGGCTTTCTGCGGCCACAAGATGTACGGACGCCACGTGCATGAAGCCGTGCTCGAGTACGGGGTGAAAGTGACGGGCGCAACCGTGCATTTTGTGGACGACAAGTACGATCACGGCCCCATTATTTTGCAGGAGGCGATACCGGTGCTGCCGGACGATACCCCTGACACCCTCGCCGACCGCGTGCAGGCCTTGGAACGGGAATTGTATCCCAAAGCCATTCAGCTTTTCGCCGAAGGACGGCTCATCGTTGAGGGACGCAAGGTGCGGGTTCTTTAAGTTTCGGATCGGGCGGATCGGACAGATCAAGCGGATCAGTCGCGCTTGCATCGCTCACAAAGCGTCTTGCCTATATTGCTACCGCGTAATCGTCTCAATCAAATGCGCCTTGAACGCGGCCTCGTCTTTCCAGCGCAACGCGCAATGCACAGGCCGTCCCTTCGCTTCGTCAATGACCGTCATGCCGTCGTCAGTGACAACAAGCGGAAGCGTTTCCAGCTCCAGCAGAGGGCATTTCAGGGACTGTCCCAAGCGAGCAGAGCGAGACGGGACTGTCCCTGAAATACCCTCTGAAATACCCTCCAAGCGAGCAGAGCGAGACGGGACTGTCCCTGAAATACCCTCTGAAATACCCGAAACGCCATGCGCCAGATAAATCGCCACGGTGTCGAAAAGCACACTCGTGGAATCTTCAGCATAGTGGCGGCGGTTTTTCCATGCGTTGTAGTTGGCGATGACCGTTTGCGCGGCGGCGGCTTCGGATTGCGCCACCTTCCGGTAATCGTCGCCCTGCAGTTGCAGTGTGCCGCAGCTGTCCAGCGGCGCGATGGTAATGTCCCATGGCGCCGCGAACACCGCCTTGAATGCGTCCACATCACAACGCACGTTCCATTCAGGGCACGGTTCCGGGTTGCCGCCGTAACCGATGTGGATGCTGCCCGCCATCAACACGACCCGGGCCTTGTCTGCAATGGCGGGTTCGCGGCGCAGCGCTTCGCCGAGGTTTGTGACCGGACCTATGGCGCATATCGTAATGGGCCGCTCCGCCGCCATCACCATGTCAATCATGACCTGTACGCCGTCTTCATGAACGACCCCCGGATAATTGTCAAGACTGTAATTGTCGAGCCATGCTTCTTGATTGATGGATTTATCGGCGGTCTTTTTGCCTGTGCCCAGCGGCACGTCCGCGCGTCCGACCGCTTCGAGAATCTTCGCCACCAGCCGTGTCTTCAACGGCGTGTTATGCGCCGCCGTAACAATCAGCTTCGGGTTGAGTTCCGGCGTGCCCAGCATTTGCAGCAACGCCCACGTGTCGTCAATATCGCTTCCCAGGTCTGTGTCAAGAATCACATCCACCGGCGCGGCGGCGACCGTCAGCATGATTCCCGTAATAGCTATCCAAAACATGGCCATGTTCCTTTACCTGTTTTCCGAGTTAAAAAAATACGCTGATGCATGTATTGTTTCGCATTGCGCGCGGCCAATGCAACTGCGACACGCATTTCTGCTTTCAAGTTGCATAAGCCCCGGCATACAAGGCACAATCTATCTTCGATGTTAAGGCCGGTATTTTGATCCGTCCTACCAGTCCTACTTATCTTACCTGTCCTACAAACCCAGGAAACAACATGACCGGTATCATCATAGGTTCTTTCGCCGCGTTCACCGCCGGGCTTGCCCAAAGCTGTCTGGGCTTTGGCATGGCGCTGATTATGGCGCCGTGCATCATGTTGATAATCGAGCCGCGCGCCGTGGTGCCGACCGTGTTGCTGATGAGCATCACCAACACCTTCCTGATCGCGCTGAAATCGCATCCGCATATTAAATGGCGACTGTTGCTGCCGTTGTCGGCGGGCGGACTGGTCGGGTTCTCCTTCGGTCTGCGCGCGCTGCTCATGCTTGATTCGGACAACGCCCGGCTGGTCATCGGCATGCTTGTGCTTATCTTCACGGCCGTTCTTTGGTCAGGGTGGCGTTGGCCGCTGCCCGAGACCCCGTGGATGCTCACGCCGGTGGGCATGCTCAGCGGCTTCACCGGCGGCGCCACCTCCATCAGCGGCCCGCCCGTGGTGTTGTTCCTCGCAAACCAGAACACGCCCCGCGACACGTTCCGCGCCAACCTGGTTTGTTATTTCTTTATCATCAACTGCTACGGCATTATACGCGTATAATGCCGTAGCAGTTGATGATAAAGAAATAACAAACCAGGTTGGCGCGGAACGTGTC
>DSBB01000125.1 GCA_011046175.1 Candidatus Hydrogenedentota bacterium
CTTCTCTTCTTCTACTTCCGGTGAGTGGGCAAAACAAGTTGCTGCGTAACATTTTAGCCGTCTGGCGTAAACGTCAATCATCAGTCTGCATCATTGCGGAGGAGCACTGCGACTGAAGCTATCTTTTAACCACGAATTTCGGCGGGCTGTCGCCCTTCTCCTAAGAAACAGTATTTACGATTCGGGCACCTAACCGGTAGGGGCAAACAGGGCGGATGCCCGAGTGGAAATCCGTCCCGGACATTGTGTTCCATAAAGGTTTAAGCATAACCCAAAGAAAAGAACCAGTGTCATGAATAAGAGTAGCACAAGTTCAACGTGAAATGGTCGTGTGTTCTTGTGGGATGTAATGCAACACGCCGTCGCGGCGGGCTGAGTGCAGTCGTCCCTGTGATTCCAGCAGTTCCAGATGGCCGGTTGCCGCGCAGAGGCAGTAGTAGCGTTCCGGGCCTTTGAGGCGGGGAAAAAGGGCGCAGGTGACATCGTAGGGCGTGGCGCCGGTTTGGGGCACGGCTTGGAGCACTTTTTCGCCGCGCCGCTCGATGTGCCTGAAGGTGGCGTCCGCCACGCTCCGGTGATCTTGAAAGGGGGCGCCGTGTCCGGGCAAACACCAACTTAACTCCAGTTCGCGGGTCTTTTTCAAAGCGTCACAGTATTGCACCAGGGTATGCTCGCGAACGCCGTTTTCCAAACGCCGCCGCAGCAGGGGATTCGGGGTAACGTTCCTGATGAGATGGTCGCCGGTGAGCGCCCATCGCTCCGTGTGATGCACATAGAGGGTGTCGGTGATGGAATGTCCCGGCCTGAAATGTGCTTCAAAGGGCCCTACGGGGGTGTCTTCGGCAACGGTTTTGTCAATGACGAAATCATCCAGCAGATTGCTGTTCAGATGGCGCAGTGCGATGATTTCCTCGACGACAGTCGCGGGCACGCCCAGTTCGCGCAGGGTGGGTTCGAGATACAGCCGTGATTCCGATTCGTCGTACATGTACGGTATTTGCGCGGCGGCTTCGGGATGGGCGTAGACGATTGCGTTTGAGGCGTCTTTTATCCTGCGCGAAAGCCCCAGATGGTCGAGGTGATGGTGGGTAAGAATGATCTGTTCAATATCACGCAACGCGACGCCCAGTTCGCGCAGACGGCAGGTAAGCACTCCCCATGCGTCATCGGTTTTTGTGCCTGCGTCAAAGAGAGTTAAAGCGTCGCCCTTGTACAAATAAACATTTGCGGCGCCCACAGGAAACGGTGTTGGGGTGGGGATGCGGTAGAGCCCCTTGCTTTCCAGTTGCTTCATCTTATCCTGTTTTCCTTGCTTCCGCTATTCCACCAAAATAATATGTTCCGAGGGCATGTCAATGATGGAGAAGTAAGATTCGATGATCTCGGGACCGATGAACAGGTAAATAATCGCGCCCAGGGCGAGATAGGGGCCGAACGGCAGGTAATGGCCTTCGAGGGTGATTTCCTCGTCGGATGGCGGCGCGTCTTGTTGATTTTCCGCGTCTTCCGTCTGTTCCGGGTTATCCGTAGGCGCGTCTGTTGCTTCGGGCACGCCTAAATATCGGAAATAAAGGATGAGCGCGATGCCGACAATGCTGCCCACCATGGACGCAATAACCAACGTGCCGAGCGTGCCCTGCCAGCCGAGAAAGGCGCCTATCATGGCCAACAATTTGACGTCGCCGAATCCCATGCCCGGTTTTTTCAGGACAAACACGGTGACGCGGTCGAGGGCGAACAGAATACCGCCTCCCAACGCCGCGCCGGCAATGGCGTCGAACACGTCAGTGACGCGCAAACCGGACCCCGCGCCCCAGGCCATGCCGACCAGCGCCAGCGCAATCCCCAGCGGAATGCCCGGGAACGTAATCTCATTCGGTATGGTCCAGTCCGCCAAATCCTGAGCGGTGACGATGACCAAAGCCGCGCAGAACAGCATATATACCGGCGTGGCGATGACAAGTCCGAAACGCCAGTAGACGGCCAGAAAAAGGAGGCCGGTAAGTCCCTCCACCAGCGGATACTGCGCGCTGATGGGCGTTTTGCAGTGGCGGCACTTGGCGCCAAGGACAAGCCAGCTGATAAGCGGGATATTGTCGTACCATGCGATGCTGTTCAGGCATTTCGGGCAGCGCGACCGTGGCGCAACCACCGATTCGCCGGCAGGCCAGCGACACGCGCATACGTTGCAGAAGCTGCCCAAGGCGGTTCCCAGAATAAATGCGCTTATCATGAACAGCCCGTGCAGGGGCTGCAATGTTTCCGGTAATGTCATGACGGTTCCTTACGTTGTTTTCAGACGGCAGGCAAGAGTATACGGATTCAACCGCGACAGGCGCAAATGTTGTGCGACTGTTGAATATGCGCGTTGCCATCCGTTACTATCCCCGTATGAATTTTCTTGCAGGAATCGTGTTGTCCTGGGCGGCACAGTTTAGCAGTAGTTATCATGAGCGCCGGCGATGCACCGGATCGCCGGAAACACCCCCCTGCGTCTTTTTTTTCCCTTGCCTCGACATCCGGGCCTGCTTTTCACGGCACTCCGCAAAAATATGGAAGAGGAAAAAGGCAAATCCGCGAAAGGGAGTATCCCGATGAGAAAGGAAACGGCATGAGCGGCAACTGGATACTTTGGGTGATAGTTCTGGGATATATGGGTTTCGTCTTTATCAAGGGCGTGATGAAGGTGCGGAAGGTGGAGAACGCTGACGACTTCCTGGTTGCCGGACGCAACATGGGCTGGTTTTTTCTTTTTTGCACCATGGGGGCGACGGTGATCGGCGGCGGCGCGTCCATCGGGGCTATTGCGCGCACCTACGAATGGGGCATGCTGATGCTGGTGGTGTCGTGCGGGTTGTATGCCCATTTCATTTTTGCCGGGCTGGTGGTGGCGCCGCGTTTTCGCGAAGCCGAATTATACACTGCGGCGGGTTATTTTGGGCATCGTTTCGGGAAAGGCCCGCGTTTTGTAACGTTTTTATTGTCATTGCTGTTTTCGGTGTTTATAGTGGCCGCGCAGATGGCGGCGTTCGGTAGTGTCATGTCCGCCATTATGCCGCAATTTGCCGACGCCGAGAACGTGTTGCGGCTGGCCATTATTATAGGGGGTTCCATGGTTGTCATATACAGCACCGCCGGCGGGCTGCTTGCCGTCATTCACACGGATGTCTACCAGTTCATTGTGCTGCTTCTCGGCTTCTTCATCACCCTTGCCTTTTGCGTACCGGACATATTCGCCTCGTACGACGGCAACAACGGTCAATTTGTGCCCACACGTTTCGGGTTGGTGGATATTCAGGACGCGCCCGCATTGTCTGCGCGGCTGCGAAACGATTCCGATCCGCTTGCGCAGTACATTCGGAAAAAAGCGAAAGATCCGTTTCCGGAGATCACGCAAGGAGAACGCCGTCCCCGCCCCAAGATCAGGCGGGTTGTTTCGTTGCTCAATGCGGTTCTGGAAGATGAGGCATTGTATACGCCCGCGCGCTTTGCGCATGTAACGCTC
Organism: Candidatus Hydrogenedentota bacterium; assembly: GCA_011046175.1. Taxonomy (GTDB): domain Bacteria; phylum Hydrogenedentota; class Hydrogenedentia; order Hydrogenedentales; family CAITNO01; genus SLFT01. Next base: position 3,506 of record DSBB01000125.1, read on the forward strand.
ACCGAGCAGACGCGCGAGCATATTGCCGCCGTTGCCGAAGGGAGCGACAGGGAACGTTTGTTGCGCCGGCGGAATCTTTCCTTGATACAAGACGCCTTTGCCGCTGAAATTTCACGCAACCGCACTATTCCTTCGGACTTCTTTCGATTGCACGGCGGCAAAGGCTGGTTGTTCATGATCACAACCTTTTTTGCGTTCATGCTGGGCGAAGCGTTCGCGCCCGGCTACGTTACGCGATATTGCGCGGGAAAAGATATCCGCCAGACAAAAATCGGCATTGCAGGGGTGGGCTTCTTCTTGGCGCTGACTTTTCCTGCGGTGTTGTTCTTCATAGCTTTGTATGCGCGCATCCATTACCCTGATATCCTGCCGCAACAAGCCCTGCCCATGGTGGTGCGGCAACTGAACAATCCGATTATCGGCGGATTGATTATCGGCGCGTTGTTGATGGCGGTCATGTCGTCCGCCGATTCGGCGCTTAACAGCGCCACCGCCATTTTTGTGAAGGATTTGTTTGAACATCATCTCGGCTGGGAAGACTCGGGGGACGGGCGGCTGCTTCGTCTGGCGCGGATATGCAGCGCGGGCGTCGGCGGCGCCGCCATATTGGTTGCCGTTATCTACTCGGACATTATCGGATTGCTGTTATTCACCTACCATGTATGGGCGCCCGCCATTATTGTGCCGGTATGCGTGGGCGCCTTGTCCCGAAAGCGTTCATCAAGGCAAACCACTATCATACTGGCTACGATGATCGTGGCAACGGTGGGAACGCTTATATACCGGTTGCCGTTGGCATTGCGCAACCATCTTGATGTCGCCGTGTTCAGCGACGGCGCCTATACTTTTCTGGAACAATTCGATCCCGCCGTGTTTGGCGTGTTGTTGTCGCTGCTGACATTCCTTTTGCTCACCATCGGCGCGCGCGTATGGCGGGGCGCGGACGTCCCGGATGAGACGCTGGAATCATGATGCCTTCTTGAGAGGATTTACGGGGCAAGATGGGCGTCAAGCCATGCGAACGCTTCTTGCTGCATTTCCCGGTTGAACTCGTGGGGGACCGGCCACAGGCGCGTGTAGAGTCGGTCTGCGACGCCTTGGGATTCGTAAACTTCTTGTAGTATGTCAAAAGATGCTTCCACGCCGGGTACGGGGAAAAGGGCGTCTTCCGTTCCATTGAAAAAGAGCATGGGTTTCGGGCAGGCGATGCCGGCGACATGGGGATAATCAAGCAGGTTGCGCAGGCCGGGATGTATCATGCTGAACGCGGACTGTCCGCGTGTTTGGTTGTTGCCTTCGGCCATGAGCGTCGTTGTGTCGCCGAGCCAGCATATTGCCGCGCCCGCCTTCACGATGTCCGTGGCGGCGCACAGATTCCAGGTGCGGTGCGCGCCCATGGACAGGCCGATGCAGCCAATTTGTTCCGGCGACACTTCGGGGAGTCCTTGCAGGAACTCGGCGCTGCGCATGTCGTCCCAAGTAATTACGCCCGCCCAGGATTGTCCCAGTTGCAGCAGATTGGCGCCCAGCTCCTGTTGCGCTTCGTATGCTGCGCCTTCAAAACGTCCGCGGTCCCCCCAGTACAAGGCGTCTGTGGCGAACACCACATACCCGCGTTTGGCCAGTTCATCACCTATGAACACGCCGCCGTAATACTTGTCTGTCCATTCGAGGGCGTCTTTCAGCTTTTCCGTCTCTCCGGCAAGCGGGCGGATGACCTTTTCTTTGCCGATGGTGAAATGCGCTCCGTGATCATGCAGCGCGAGTATGGCCGGAAAGGGGCCATTACCGTCCGGCACAAGCAGATACGCGGCGACGCGCTCGTCGGCGGAAATATTAAACGCCAGTTTTCGCGCCTCGTAACCGTCCCGTTTTTCCATCGCCAACACAAGAGGCGCGAACAC
>DSBB01000127.1 GCA_011046175.1 Candidatus Hydrogenedentota bacterium
CGTCCAGCACTACGGCGCCTGCGGCGACTTTCGCGCCCTCGCCCACTTCGATGTTGCCCAGTATCTTTGCGCCAGTCGAGATGAGCACGCCCCGTCGAATTTTGGGATGGCGGTCGCCGCGTTCCTTGCCCGTGCCGCCCAGCGTGACGCCGTGCAACATGGACACGTTTTCCTCCACCACCGCTGTTTCGCCGATAACCACGCCCGTGGCGTGGTCAATGAAAAAGCCTTTGCCGAGTTTGGCGGCGGGATGGATGTCCACGCCCAGTATGTCCGAGATGCGGCTTTGCAGGAACAGGGCGAGATGCATGCGGTCCTGGTGCCAGTAATAATGGGCGACGCGCTGCGCCTGAATGGATAAATAGCCCTTGAAATACAACAGCGGCTGCGAGTATTTTCGGCAGGCGGGGTCGCGCTCATGCACCGCCAGCAGGTCTTCGCGCGCATATTCTCCGAGATGCGCCGCTGCGGCAAAGGCGTCCTGTATCAGGTCCCGCAACGTCAGCGCGGGCAACGTCACGCTTTCGAGCTTGCCGGCAATCTGAAAGCCCAGCGCATCTTCGAAGGTTTTGTGATTCAGAATTGTTGCGTGCAGGAAGCTTGCAAGCATCGGCTCGCGCCACGCGCCTTCCGCCGCCTCGGCGCGAATCTGCTCCCACAAGGTGTCACGGTTCGACTGTTCCATTTTTCTCCTTAACGTATGTCGTTCAATTACGACATCCTTCCATGCATGCCATCCCACCACGGATGTTGCCGCCACCTTGTTTCCGTTTTATTTTCTTTGATTGGCGCGTTGCTTGTAAATCCGACAGCCTGCATCTTCGTGCGATTCCAATTATCCAGCCATCATTATGCGTAAAACCGATGGCAATTCGTAACTGTCTGGCAAGCATAATAAGTTGAAGCCGTTGTACGCCAGAAAACAGCCGTCATTCCCGCAAAAGCGGGAATCCATAACCATACTCACAACTTATCACCCGCTTTCTGGATTCCCGTTTTGCGGGAATGACGGGCACCCGCTGTTATTAGGGCATATTGTGCGACCTGCTAGATAGTTACGGCAATTCATTGTATATCTGCGAGATTATCGGTCATAAACTGCGATCAAAGAAATATTTAATCTGGGCTGCGTGTAACGCCCGCTTTAGAGGCGCTATGACGCTGCTTGTTCCGGTTGCGCCGCTTTTGCCTTCGCCCTAGGCTTTGCTTTTGCCTTCGTCCGGCGTTTTGTTGCGGCTGTTGCGGGCATGCAAAAATAGAACACGCGCAAATGTTCGAGTAACAGTCCCAGATGTTCCTGAAACGAATCGTCCATGTCCACGCCGAGAGCGGCTATCTCGCCGCACAAAGTCTCCCATTCTTCATGGTTCCACACGCCTTGTTGCTTGACGACAAAATCACCAAGTTTTTTGGTCATCTTTTGTAAACTGTGAGTTGCAGCCATGACAGGTCCTCCACTAGGTTGTATCGCCGGATTCTCGGCGCCGGGCACATCATGGTTCCACGGCGCCTTTACTAATGATGCCTACTATGCCGTGTAACGGATACTGTTCAGAATCAGGCATTATTATAAACCAAACCATGTTGTTATTATACACCATTCAACCTTTGTAATGCTTGGGCGAGTTATTTTATAGGCACGCATGGGCATCGTTTGCTTTAAGCGGCAATAATGCACAAAGTCTGAGCCATATACCTGCCCCGCCCCGCTGAAGCGAGAACAACATGCAACGTTCGAGATCGCGGTCTCTGACCGATAAGGCGCCTCATCAGTTCCGAAAAACCTTCCGCATATCCCTTTGTTGGAACTTGCGGGGCGTTTTCCGGATGAAATAGACCATGCAGTCCTGTTATTCTACAGGGTAAGGCAAGGCGTTATGCGCTTGCGGAAATCAAAAGCGCGAGATTGGTTACCATAAAGAGGGTTGTTAACGTGTCAAAAAACAGATTGTTCGTGTTGCCGGTGTGCGCGTTGCTGTGGAGCGTTGTTTCGGCGCAGGCGCAGCCTGCTGTGCGCATAGACTCGGGGCTTCGCGCCGACATGCGCATCACCATTGCGGTGCCGCCTTTTGTGGCGGTCACACCGGAACACCGCGCGCTTGCGGAAGAAATGGCGCAGGTGGTTGCGGACGACCTTGCGTTTTCCGGCTTGTTCATTCTGCTGCCGCCTTCCATGTATCCTCCGGGATTTGTCGGCATGGAACGGGACGTGCAGCATATCAACCTGAGCGCATGGCGCGCGACCAAGGCGGAAAACCTGGTGTATGGCGTCGTTTTTCAGGAGGGCAGCCAGCTGGTGGCGCAATTCCGTCTGTTCGACCTGTATTCAAACCAGCAGCTTTACGGCCAGGAAGTGCGGGTTGAGCGCGACCACTATCGTCTTGCGGCGCACCGTTTTTCGGAAGAAGTACTGCGCCATACCGACGGCGTGCCGGGTATCGGCACCACGGAGATCCTGTTTGCCGGCGCCACGGGCGACGGGCACAAGGAGATTTACGTGTCGGATTACGACGGCTCAAACCTGAGGAAGATCACGAGCCATCAATCCGTTTCGATCATGCCTGAGGTATCGCCGGACGGCAACAGCGTGGTGTATCTTTCCTACAAGGATCGGTATTGTTTTCTGTATATTTTCGACCGGGCAAGCGGCGTGTCGCGCGCATTGTCAAAGGAAGTGGGGCTGAACAGCGCCGCTTCATGGTCTCCCGACGCGAAGCGGCTCGCCATGACATTGAGCAAGGACGGCAACGCGGAGATATATCTGCGCGATCCCAACGGCGACAACGCGACACGGATCACCAACAACCGTGAAGGCGACACGTCGCCGTGTTTTTCGCCGGACGGCAGGCGCATCGCGTTTGTGAGCGACCGGGGCGGCCGCCCCCAGATATACGCCATGAATGTGGACGGTTCCGAACAAACCCGGCTGAGTTTCCACGGCGGCAGCGCCTACGACCCGGCGTGGTCACCCGATGGCAAAAGCATTGCGTTCGTGTCGGTCAAGCCCGGCGAGGGCTTCGAGATTTACACCATGGGGGCGGACGGTTCGAATCCCATGCGCATGACCGATTCCAGTGGCGTCAACGAATCGCCCAGCTGGTCGCCTGATTCGCGCCATCTCGTATATTCATCAACACGGGGCGGGCGCCCTGAACTTTGGACATTCACCATCGGCACGGGCGAGGAACGGCGCATCAGCCGTTTGAGCATCGGCGCCGAAGGGCCCACCTGGGGACCGCGCCGCCGGTGAACGCCGCGCCATGCCGTTTAGTGCGTCAACGACAGGTTATTCCGAACAGGCGTGAGAGCAACCATGCAGCAAAAGCCGCAAAAATTTACTGATTCGCCGGGCGCGGCGCGGTTAATCTCACAACTGAGCGACGCCTTTGCCGTTGTTGAGAATCCGCCTTATGTCTTCCCGCCTTACGATGTGTACGCAATGGCCGCTCCGCGAACGCATCTGGAAGACGGTCTTGCGGCGGCGGTCATGGATATGGACGGAACCACCACCACGACGGAGGTGTTATGCACGGGCGCGCTTGAAACGATGATGCGGCGATTGTGCGGGCTGGACGACCGTCCCGAAACGCCCATCCTTGACCACGGACGGGATTACCCGCACATCATCGGCAACAGCACGACAAAGCATGTGCAATATCTGGTGAACACCTACCGAAACGGCTTTGCGGCGGATGCTGTTTGCCGCCATTTTATTGCGTCGTGCGCATGGACGCTCGCCAACGCTTTGGATGCCCGCCGCGCAAGGGAAGCGGAGAATGCGTTGCAGGTTCAGGGTTTGGGAGAGGCGCTTCAAAACCCCGTGTTTCAGGCGCATTGCGCAAGACTCAAAGCGGGCGCGGCATACAACGCGCAAACTGTGGCGCCGCTGGCCGCGCAATACCAACATTTCCTGCGCATGGAATCCGTTGCGGACCTGACCCGTATCGGCATCGAGGTGTATTACCAGCAGTACCACGAATCGCTGAAGGCCATCGCCGGAGGCGCGACAACGCACGGGCCCGTCCGGCGGCGTCCGATTGAACCCATGCCGGGCGTCGGCGTCGCGCTGGCGCTGCTGAAAGGCTGGCTGCGGGAAGATGCGGCGCGGTTGGGCGACCTCCTTGCGGCGCATCTTCGCGCCACGACGGGTGCGGACGAAGCCGACATCACCGCCGGACTGGCACGGCTGCCCCGGCTGGGGGCGTATTGTGCCGCGCGCCCCGTCAAACTGGGGCTGGTTACCTCCTCCATTGCGGCTGAAGCTGATATTGTCCTCGATGAAGTGTTCCGTGTTATTCGGGACGAGATTGCCGGGTGGCCGTTGCCGGGTGAGCGTCGCAGTGCGCTGCTGGCGCATTTTCGAGAACCGGGCAATGTGTACGATGCGCGGATTACCGCGTCAGACTCGAGCGAAATCCGGTTGAAGCCTCATCGTGATTTGTACGCCATTGCCCTGCACGCCATGGGCATTGCGCCGGATATGTTTCACCGGGTTGCGGGATTTGAAGACAGCGAATCCGGCGCCATCGCCATACGCGCCGCAGGCATTTCGCTGTGTTGCGCCCTGCCCTTCGCCATGACCCAAAACCATCAGTTCGCGGCGGCGACGCATGTATGTCGCGGCGGCATGCCGGAAGTGGTCCTGCTGAAGAGTTTCTTTCTTGATGACGCGCTGTTCTGACGGCTATTGCAGGTGTGCAAGCGTTTTTTTCGTGGCATTGTGGGCGGACGTCACGCAGTCGTTCAGTCCTATGCCGCGGTAGGCGTTGCCCGTGAAAACAAGCCCGGGCATGGCTCGCTCCGCTTCTTCAATGGTCTTGAGGCGCGCTTCGTGGCCAAGGACGTATTGAGGAATGCCGCCTTGATGCCGGAACATGCGCGCGAAGGACGGTTCCCCTTTTATTTGCAGCAGCGGATGCAGTTCCCGTTTCATGCAGTCCAGCAGCGTGGCGTCGGCAAGGTGTACGGCTTCGGGGTCGGGCGCGCCGCCGTACATGACGCGCAGCAATACCCTGTCCTCCGGCGCTTCAAAGGGAAACAGGGACGAAGTCCAGATGCAACCGAGCAGGCGCAAGCCCTGCCCGCGCGGCGCAAGGAATCCGAATCCGTCCATGTCATGTCCCACCTGCGCGCGCTCATATCCGGCGCACACCACGGCAAGCCCGGCATACGGGATGTCCGCCAGCGCCAGCGCCAGCGTCGGAGACAAATCGCGGGTGATTTTCGCCGCCGCGTTCGCAGGCGTTGCCACAACAACCGCGCGCGCGGCGCAGGATTCGCCCGAGGACAAATGCGCCACATATCCCGCTTCACGCCGCTCGACGCGCTTGACCTCGGTATTGTAGCGAATGCGGTCGCCCAGCGCGGTCGCCGCCGTTTTCGGCAGTTCGCCGATACCGCCTTGAAA
>DSBB01000359.1 GCA_011046175.1 Candidatus Hydrogenedentota bacterium
CATTACACGGTTTTTCCTGAACAGCAAATGTTCAAGACGGGCGCCGGTACGTTTGATGGCGGCTCGAATACTCATGTGGGGCTGCGGTTTCCCTTAAGGAATTGAACTGAGTCGGCAATGATGGCGCGTTATGGCAGACAGCGCCAAAGGAGTCCCATCCATGTGTGTTCCTCGGCAACATGATTGCTTGACACGTCGCTGCCAATGGTAACGGCCACGCTTTCATATTGTCGCTTATTTTGTATCATGAAATCAAACAGTTGTGGGGCGGGTCATCTGGCGCATGAGCGTCGTCACTTCGGAAAATTCATAGGCAACGTCCTCTTCCTGAAGTGTGTCCCGAGGCAAGGATTGCGCGCATCAGTGTTGTGAATTCAATACGCCCCGTTTCTGCAGCCATTTAACGCACAAATCCGTCCAAGTGGACAAGGCCGGATCGCCCTTTCCCATGCCGTATCCGTGTTCACCCTGTTCGTAGACATGCAGTTCGGCGGGCACGCCCGCTTTGACCAGCGCCTGATAGTAGGCAATGCTGTTTCCCGCAGGCACGACGGTGTCGCCGGTGCTGGCGACCAGGAAAGCGGGCGGCGTATCCGTGGTGACCCGTTCGTGGTTGCTGAAAGAACGGACAAGTTCCGTGTCGGCATTTTTGCCCAGCAGATTATCGCCGCATCCGGCGTGACCGAAGGGCGGCAGGAATGAAATGACCGGATAAATCAAAATGGTGAAATCGGGGCGCGTTTCAGGGTCGTGATAGTGAGTGGATACAGTGGACGCGAGGTGGCCGCCCGCGGAGAAGCCAAGGATGCCGAGCCGCGCAGGATCAACGCCCCATTCCACGGCGCGCTCCCGAATCAGGCGCATGGCGCGTTGTGCGTCGTCGAGCGGGGCTGGATGCCGATGGGGGGCGACGCGATATTCCAGGACAAACGCGCTCAACCCGTGACGGTTCAGCCATTGGGCCACCTCGACGCCTTCATAGTCCATGGCAAGTCCGGCGTAACCGCCGCCGGGACAGACTACTACGGCGGGCGACGGCGCATCGGCTTCGGGCAATGGGAACAAATGCAGGCGCGGCGCCTTGTCTGGCGCGGCGCTTCCGTCTGTGGCAAGAGAAAGCACGGGCGCTTCCCCTGCCGCCGCGCCGAGAACAACGAAAACGCATACGCCCGCCATCGTAAGAATTGCAGTGTTTATTTCCATATATGTTTCGCGCCTTTATTACGGTGTTACCGCTTTTCCCGTTCTGGCGGACTTGTAGACGGCTTCAATCAATGCGACGGCATTACGGCCCTCGCGGCCATCTATAAGCGGCGGACGGTCCTTGAGAATAGCCTTTGTAAAATCATCAATCTGGCGGCGGTGTCCTTCAATCTTGAGGCTGGCAAGGGGGTCCGCCGCGCCCGAGCCGAGCGCGGATTCCTGATTTAACGCCGCTTCAATTTTGGCGTCCACAGCGCGTCGCTTCGCGAATTGCCAGAACTTGATGGCGCCGTCTTCCGTGTAGGCGCTGCCGCTGCTTCCATGCACCTCGACCCGCGCCGGGTGCCCCGGCCATATTGCGGTGCTGCCCTCGATAACGCCGAACGCGCCGTTTTCAAACTCCAGCATGGCGGTGGCGGTGTCTTCAACTTCAAGACCCGCGTGCAGGCGGCGAGTGGTTTGGGCGCGCACCGATTTTACCGGCCCCATGAACCATTGAAGCAAGTCTATCTGGTGGATGCCCTGGTTCATCAACGCGCCGCCGCCGTCCAGCTTCCATGTGCCGCGCCATGCGCCGCTGGCATAATATTCAGGGGAGCGGTACCATTTGATATACGCGTCGCCCAAGGTCAACGCGCCGAACCGGCCCTGTTCAACAGCCTTCTTGATTTGTTGAGAACCTTCGGCGAAACGGCTCTGGAAAATGCAGCCCAGACGCACGCCGGCCTTGTCGGTGGCGGCGATGATTTTGTCTATGCGTTTCGTGGTTACATCAAGGGGTTTTTCGGAGAGGATGTTCTTTCCCGCCGCCGCACAGGCGACGGCGATTTCCATGCGCATGCCGCTGGGCACACACAGGCACACCGCCTGAATGTCCTTGCGTTCAAGCATCTTTCGGTAGTCCGTATACATGGCCGCGCCGTATTTGCCCGCCAGTTTTTTCGCCGTGGCCTCGACCACGTCCGAAACCGCCACGAGTTTCGCCGCCGGCACAGCGGCAATGGCCGCCGCATGCACCGGACCAATGTTCCCGCAACCGATTATGGCATATCCTATTTTAGCCATGATAATACGCTCCTTTCTTGTGTTTTGAAACATTTACGCCGCCGCGTATTGTACTATACGCGCACGCTTGCGCCCAAGCAGGCGATGCGGTAAAGAGCGTCCCGTCGCGTTATGACGGCTAAAGACGAAACTCGATAAGCGCATCGAAAAGGGGTGTTATCCGCAGGCGCGAGCGGTCGGACAGGAAACCAAACGTTTCATCATCTTCTTCATCTTCATTGCTTTCGAGCAATCCGAATTCCCGCAGCGGTTCCAATACGCGGATACGCGCCAGGAAAGTAAAATAGAATTCGCTATTCTCCATCCGAATCTGTTCTTCCACAAAGGGGGGAAAGATTAATTCTGAAAGGTCCTCTAAGGCTATCCATTCGGTCGCATAACGTTTTATCATCAAGAGACTGTAAGGGATGGAATATTGAATGGTTTCACAGGGCGGCAAACGGTCCGCGTAGGCTATGTTGTATTTTCGGAAATAGGTATGAAAAAGGTCGGCGAGCAAAGCGCCGTCCTTTTCGGGGGCCAGCAACCGCTTGCCCTTTTGGGTAACCTTGAAGAAGCCTTTTGCCTTACGAAGATACCGGCCCTCAAGCAGAAGCGCGCGCAAAATTATCAGCGGACGCAGATCACCCTCGCGCCAGACTTTTTTGTAATCGTCATATCTCGATTGCGCAAGATATGTCCCCTTAAGATGGGGACGAAGCGCCTTGACCAGTTTCTGGTTCAGATTTCCTTTGGCTGTCGCCTTGTCGTGGCCGGTCTCCTGTATTTTGTTTAAGAGCAGACGCGCATTGTGCAGCATGGTGTTGTTGCTCAAAAGTTCACTGGAAACATCTTCACGCAACATAATGGCGGAATCGGGGTCATCCCATGGGGTGTTCAACATTCGATATAACTGCTCCAACGAAAGACCGTCAAAATCTCGCTTGGGAAGAAGGGCGCGTTCTGCTACGAATTCCTTCAGAATGCTGAACGCCTCCTCGAATGTCTCCGGCCGTCGTTCTTGCAATAAACGGATGAACTCTTCTTCAATTTTTGGGTCTAGCACGTTCTCTTCATCGTCCAAGAAGTCTTCGTCGTCGAGGAATTCTAGATTGTCAATGCCTTCCTCTTCAACCAGAGCATAGAGCTGTGTAAAGATGTTCATGAGTTCGCGGTCATCCGTATTAGTGGCGGCGTATTCAAGCGAGTCCAAGAAATACACGAACTCGTATTTAGGCATTTCAAAGAGTAATCCGTCACGTCCGACAACGCCGAGCCGCAGGTAAGTGCGCGTTTCTTCGCCCAGTCCGTCAACGCGCTGCAAAATCAAATTCCGCTCTTCCGGCGATAATGTAAACTGAATGTTCATGGGGCGGCACCTTTCCTTTTATGTGAAGTCTAACAAAACCCTAGGGAGACTTGCCAGCAAACCCGGTATATGTGAACCCTCGTGCTCGCGGATGCGCCGGGGTGTGCGCATCCTTTATACTATAGATTCACTACTGGGGCGCGTTCAACACGGAAATGCGTTTATGAGCAAACATGTTTACATAAAAACCTACGGCTGCCAAATGAACGAACATGATACCCAGCGGATGGTGTCTATGATGGCCGCCTTGGGCTACGAGGCGACTGGCGCGCCTGATAATGCCGACGTGATTCTGGTGAACACCTGTTCGGTGCGGGCCAACCCGGAGAACAAGGTGTACAGCTTTCTGGGGGCGCTGCGCCCGCTGAAGAAACAGAATCCCGAATTGATTGTCGGCGTGGCCGGGTGTGTTGCGCAACAGGCGGGCATGCAATTGCTTGCACGGGAGCCGCTGGTGGATATGGTGTTTGGCCCGGACAACCTCTTTGCGTTGCCGGACATGTTGCAGGCGGTCAGAAGGGGCGAACGATTATGCCGCACGGAATGGCACCCTTGGGGAGGACCGGTAAGCGAGTTCGTGCCCGCGCAATGGATAGACCAAGACCATGTGGATGGTGTTCGGGCCTACATAGCAATCACGAAGGGATGTGACAACCACTGTTCCTTTTGCATTGTGCCGCGCACACGCGGGCGCGAGGTATCCCGGTCGCGGGAAGGCATTTTGCGCGAGGCGCAGTTTCTGATTAAGCGCGGCGCGAAAGAGATATGGTTGTTGGGCCAAAACGTTAACTCCTATCGCGCCGGAGACAATTATGGTTTTCTGGAACTGCTGGACGACCTGTCGCGGCTGGACGGACTGGCGCGGCTGCGATTTACGTCGCCCCATCCCCGCGATTGGAACAATGCCCTTTCAGATTTGATGGCGGCCCGTTCGACAATATGCAACCATTTGCATCTTCCGTTTCAGGCGGGTTCGGATAAAATATTGAACGCCATGCGCCGCCGCCACAGCATCGCTGAATATCTTGACAAGGTGCATTACCTGAAACGGGTTGTCCCCGGCGTGGAAGTCAGCGCCGATCTGATTGTCGGTTTCCCGGGTGAAAGCGATGCGGATTTTGAACAGACCCTGCGGGTGCTGGAAGAGGTGCGTTTCAGTCAGGTGTTTCCGTTTAAGTATTCGCCCCGTCCGGACACCGCCGCCGCAAAACTGCCGGACGATGTTCCGCGTCCGGTCAAAGACGCGCGATTGGCGCAGGTGATCGCCCTCCAAGAGCGCATTAATGTCGAACAACAACGCGCCTTGGTCGGGTCTGTACAGGAGGTCCTGCTGGACAGTCCCCATCCCCGCGAGTCGGGTATAATAAACGGCCGCACTGAAGGCTACCGCGCGATTACGGTCGCAGGCGAAGGATTGCGCGTCGGTGATTTGACGCGGACAACCGTAACCGGCTTTCGCGGTCATTGGCTGGAAAGTGAAGCGATACAAACGGCAGACGCGCTTGTGTAATACTATGCGCTCATGCGGGTATTGCATGTGGCGCTGAATTGAATACAATAAATGCCGCAGACACTATCCGGGAAATCCGGGATATATGGAATAAAACTGCATCAGACGCCGGGAACGTATTTCTCCCATACGTCTCATACAAGAACAAAACACGAGAATCTCTTATCTAAAACGGGCTTTGCCCGCAACCCAGATTTGACTATTCTCTTTGTATGTTGTTCACGCTTCAGCGTGCGGCAGTAGTACACAAACTCTGAGTCATACACGCAACCCCG
>DSBB01000466.1 GCA_011046175.1 Candidatus Hydrogenedentota bacterium
TGAGGATGCGGCGCGCCTGCTACGAAGGCTGTTCGCCCCGGCAAACACCCCCCCACAATAAAGGACGCCATCAGATGATAGTATTGGCCGCAGTCGTACTGGCATTCGCGGGACTTTCCGGCGAAGCGCCTCTCGACGGGGAAATACAGGAGCAAAACGGACAGGCCCTCTATGAGCGCCGCTGGTATTTCGGCGTCGGCGCAACCAACTTTTATCCGAAGCTGCGCGAGTCGGAGAGGAAGATAGACCGGCAGATCAACAACGTGTTCGGCTGGCTGCCCGGCTGGGAAAGACCGACCACCTTTGCCGACTGGCGCGGACGTCATTACCTTTGGGATTTGACCGTGGGCGCCGGGCGCGATCTGTCGCCCAAACTCACACTGATGTTCTGGACGGGCGGCGCAAAAGGAACCATCAAAAACAAGCGGCGGTACGGGCTGTTGAAAACGGACATACGTTTTACGCGCGCTTCCATCTTTTTTGCGCCTGAGTTGTATTGGTATCCCTGGGGCAAGGTGGAATACGAGCGGGTCGCGGGAAAACGGGGCGGTGACCGGGCGCGCGCGGCGCTGTCCGGCGCGAAGCCCTACCTGTCCGTTGCCTCGGGGTATACATGGGTGCGCGCCGAAGGCGAAGGAAAATTCCGGCTGCCCCTGCCGGGCGCCGTCATCAAACAACGTGAGTCCGAGGACCACCACATGATTACGGTCAGCCCGCGGGTGGGCGTGGAAATTCCGACGGGTGAAAACGCCGCCGTCAGCGCGCTTGTTATCTATTCCTTTTTCAGTCCTCACGGCCCCGAATATGACGGCCCCTGTATTTCATTCAATTACCGATGGCGATTCTAGTTTCCAGGCGTCAAATGTCGTATGAGCCATCGTGCGCGGCGTCTGGATTTGTTTTTGAGTAATTGTTTGGCCCGATGGCGTAACATCAGGGTTTGTAATAAGCAGCGTTTTTCCCCTTGTTTTTTTAAGGCGGCGCCGACTCAATGTCCTGTGCGTCCTATATGTCCCATAGGTCTCATAAACACCCTACTGAACAAACTTGCCTCTCAATCGTTATAGGGGTAGGATGACGCTGCAGAGTCCTCCTGAACAAGTTGAAAGGAACCTGAAAGATGAACCCAGAACCATCCACCCATGCGGAATGGGTGCGTGATGCGCTGACCCGCCACGAGGGCGCGCTGGTGCGCTATGCGATGCGCTTCACCGGCGACATCGAAACGGCGCGGGACGTGGCGCAAGACACGTTTTTGCGCCTGTGCGACGCCGACCGCGACCAGATAGGCGACTACCTCGCGCCGTGGCTTTACCGGGTCTGCCGCAACCGCGCCCTGGATGTCATGAAAAAGGAGCGACGTATGCAACTATTAGAAAAAGGACAGGCGGAACGCCGGGCCGCGCCGGGGCCAACCCCCGAAGCGGCAGCGGCCAATACGGAGACCGGCGCCGCCGTTATCGCCGCCATGGCGACCCTGCCGGAAAACCAGCAGGAAGTGTTCCGGCTCAAGTTTCAAGACCAGCTCAGTTATCGCGAGATCAGCGACGTGACGGGGTTTCCCGTGAACAATGTGCGGTATCTGATCCACACGGCGCTGCAAACCATGCGTGAACAACTCCGCGACCGGCTCGAACTCGCCGGCGCTGTGCGATAGGAGGTCATTATGATAGACCACAACGATCCCCGTTTGATTGACTACGCTTTGGGCGAAATGACGCCCGATGAAGCGAAAGATTTTGAAGAGGAACTGAACCGCCCTGAAAACGCCGAGGCGTTGAAGGCGATGAAAGAATTCCAACTGGTGGCGGGAGCGGCGAAAGACGCGCTCGCGAAGGAACCCGCCGGACAACTCCGCGCCGAACAGCGCGAAGCCGTTGTCGAACAGGCCGCCGCACCCGCAAATGTGACGCCGATGAAAAAAGCACTGCGGCCACGGCGTTTCGGTGTTCTTGCCAATGTGTTAGCGGTGGCAGCCTGTGTATTGTTGATATTTGCTCTTGCGATACCGAATTTGCTGCGAAGTCGTTCAGGCGGTAGTTATAACACGGCAGCCGTTTCTGAAAGAATGCACATAGGTCAACGCGTCATACCCAAGAGCGAACCTGCTCCTGTTTCCGACGGCAATGTCAATGTGTATACGGAACCGGCGCACACAGATGGCCAAGCGGCAAGTGCCACGGTAATGGAGCAGCAAGAAGTTTCCACGGAAACTTCGGCAACTGTGGGAGATTCCTTACAAAACGCGCAGGCGGTTGGTCGCACACAAACTCGAAATGAAGGAAGCGAAACCGGCGCATACCGCGAGAAGAAGGATGAATCCTCCCACGTGGACGCTTATACCGATCTGGAGGGCGTTCTTCGAGAAACGGACCGCGGGGCGGTGCGGGGAACGCCTGTTGCTGAAGAGCGTCCGCTGGCGGACTCGGTTGCTTCCACCCCGGCACTGCCGCCGCCCCCCCCGCCACCGGCAATGAGACGCACAAGGCAGGAACAGGATGAAATACAGGGTCTCGATTATGTTGCGCCTGCGGACAAGCCGGCGGAACCGCCGCCCGCGTCACATGTCGCCGTCACCACCGCGCCAGAGATAAAGCGACAGGAAGCGGGCAGCCCCGCGGCGGTGGAAATGGAACCGCTTGTAATTGAATACCCGGAACCGTTCTTTGGCGGCACGCCGCTGGATTATTGGGGAGAGAATCTTGAGCCTCCGGACTATAGGGCTCCCTGGACGCCCAACAGCCGAGGGAGTGAGAAGTACTTGCCCATCATAGAGAATGCGTTCCTGAACGTCACGAGCAATCCCTTGTCCACCTTCTCCATAGATGTGGACACGGGCGCGTACTCGAATGTGCGCCGTTTCCTGCAGCAGGGCCAGCTGCCGCCGCCCGACGCCGTGCGTATTGAAGAGATGATCAATTACTTCAAATACGACCTGGCGCAGCCCACCGGTGAAGCGCCCTTCTCGGTGACCATTGAGATGGCGGACTGCCCCTGGGCGCAGGGACACAAACTGGCGCGGGTCGCACTGCAGGGACGCGCCGTGGTTTCCGAGGAACGTAACCCGGCGAACCTGGTGTTTCTCATTGACGTGTCCGGCTCCATGAAGAATGCGAACAAACTGCCCCTTGCCAAGGAGTCCATGAAGGCGCTGTTGAACGAATTGCGGCCGCACGACCGCGTCGCCATCGTAACGTACGCGGGTGCGGCAGCCATTGCATTGCCGTCCACGCCCTGCACCGATAAGGAAGCCATTCGCGCCGCCATTGACGCGCTTCAGGCGGGCGGCAGCACCCACGGCAGCGCGGGTATTCAACAGGCGTACCGCATTGCCCGCGAGAATTTCATCCCCGGCGGCATCAACCGCGTGCTGCTTGCCACGGACGGCGATTTCAACGTGGGCACGACCAGCCACGAAGCGTTGATGAATCTTATCACGCAAGAGGCAAAGAGCAAGGTCTTCCTGACCGTGATGGGCTTTGGCTATGGCAACATCAAGGACGCCACCCTCGAACAGATTGCAAACAAGGGCAACGGCAACTATGCGTATATTGACACCTTCGCGGAAGCGCGACGCGTACTGGTAGACCAGATCAGCGGCACATTGATTACCATTGCCAAGGATGTGAAGATACAGGTGGAGTTCAATCCGCAGCATGTGCAGGCGTACAGGCTCATCGGCTACGAAAACCGCGCGCTGGCGGACCGCGACTTCAATGACGACACGAAAGACGCGGGCGAGATCGGCGCGGGACATCAGGTTACGGCGCTCTACCAACTTGTGCCCAAAGGCGCGAATCTTGACCCCGGCGTGGACCCGTTGCGCTACCAGCCCGCGCCCGAACCCGAAACGGCGCCGGACAGGCCGATCAACCCCGAATGGATGACCGTGAAACTGCGCTACAAGGAACCCGAAGGCGACGTGAGCCGTCTCATTGAGATTCCGTGGGCCAGCACGGGCGGCGACCTGCGCCAGGCCACGCCCGACATGCAGTTCGCGTCCGGCGTCGCGGTCTTCGGCATGATGCTGCGCAATTCGCAGCACAAGGGAACCGCCAATTTTGACATGGTCATGGCGCTCGCGGAAGCAGGCAAGAAGAGCGATCCCGAACGGCAGGCGTTTATTGACCTCGTTGTTACCGCAAAGACCTTGTCAAGGCAATAACACGAACTGCCTCCGATTGCCCGGCGTCCGCGGCCCCGAAAAGTTGGGAATGCCGCGGACGCTATTTTTTTGTCATAACATGTTGGCGGCTATTGCGGAAACAACGCCTTCAGAAAATCCGCCTCCGTGCCGGCGTAACGCGCCTCGGCAAGATGTTCAACCCCCTGCTGGTTTCCCCATGAATAATTGATGATAAGTTCGCCTTTGTGCTCACAGTAGTCGAAATCGGAGTTGTTGATGTTTTTCGCTTCGCGGATGCGGGCGCGGTGCTCTTCGTTGAGTTTCGGGTTCGCGATGCGTTTGTCCTCATCCGAGGCGCGCAGAACCGGATTGCAGGGACTGGATTCCCAGTGAACAAGGTCTTTGGATCGCGCGACATGCTGTTCATACCCGCCGCCGGTCGCCTCCAGAAAGAAGTTGTAATAGCGCCCCTCAAAATAGCGCAGACAATGAGGCGCTGTGTACCGGCTTTTGTCGTAAGTGCATTCCGGCGGCGTCAATTCCCAGGTCTTCAGGTCTGTTGACATGGCAAATCGCGCCGTAAACCGCTGCCCGGCCACCTCCGGCGGCTTGCCCACCTCGAACATAAGCGCATACTCGTCATCCGCCCGGCACAGGGATGTGTTGAACAGTCCGTATCCCGGCAGGGTCAGCGCATTCCACGAGTCCCAGGTTTCCAGGTCCCGGGAAACGAACACGTCTATCTTTTCGCCGTCCCAGATGTCCACCGCGGTCACAATCACCAAGTCGTCATGCGCGGCGGCGCTGCCCAGATGATAGCCCTTGGCGAAAGCCGGGGTACAGGCGCCGGTCTCATGGTCCACAAAGCGCGAGTAGGAATCGCCCGCGGTGTTGTTCCAGTAGTTCGGCCGCACGTATTCGTAGCGGTAGACCTTGTTCTTGAACACAATGGGCGTGGTCTCCACAAGGTCAATGTCAATTGTGCCAAGTTTTTGAATGGCCACGCACGGACGCGCAACGGCGGGCGCGAGAAAACCGGCGCATGTCAGCGCGGCGCCGAGCGACAGCCCGCCGAAGGCGCGACGGGAAAGCGCGTTGTTCCGGCCAAATACTTTTTGGGACATGGCGTTCTCCTTGTTTGGGGTCTCTTGATTATTGTACTACCACGCAAACACCAATCCAAACAATGCCGCCCAAGCGCGGAGATTTCCCGTTCCCGGCGTTTTTGTATATACTGGGAAGACGGCCTGAAACAAAAGGAACAAAATCA
>DSBB01000514.1 GCA_011046175.1 Candidatus Hydrogenedentota bacterium
GGATGTCGAGAACAAGTTGGTGCTCATTGAACTGGACTCAAAAGACCTGCTCGACGCGCAGCTTTCCCAAGAACTCGAGTACCAGAATTCCCTTGCTTCGCTGACGGACGCCATCGAGCAATACGAAATTCAACTCAAGCAAAACGAGAGCGACATTACCGCCTCCGAACTTGAAGTGTATTTTGCGCGCATGGACCTTGAGAAATATCTTGGCGAGAACCTGGCCACCGAACTGTTGGAAACTCTCAAGACGGAAAGCGGGAATGTAGAAGGGGATGAGGCGTCGCAGAATTCCGGCGTGGTGGATTTTTCCCAATACGCGCATCCTGACAAACTTGGCGACGGCGAAGCGCGCCAGAAGCTGCGCCAGCTCGAGGACGAGCGCGCGCTTTCCGCGGAAGAGGTGGGGCTGGCGGAAACCAAGTTGGAAGGCACCAAACGGTTGTTCGAGCGTGAATTTGTAACGAAAACCCAGCTGGATAACGACCAGATGGCGTACAACCGCAAGGTAATTGCCCGCCAATCCGCCGAAACCAGTTATGAGTTGTTCATCAAATACGAATTTCCGAAAGAAGCGCAGAAACTATTGTCCGATTATGAGGAATCGCTGCGTAAATTGGAGCGCACCAAGAAGCTTGCCCACTCGAAAATAGCGCAGGCCGAGGCCAAACGCAATTCCGCCGAGGCGCGACACGCCTTGCAGACGCGCAAACGCGAAGATTTGTTGCAGCAAATCGAGAAATGCGTTATTCAGGCGCCCCGGCCCGGGCTGGTGGTTTACGGTACCGGCGAACAAAGCTACCGCAGCGAGACCATTGAGGAAGGCGCCACCGTGCGGGAGCGGCAGGTGCTGCTGACCATTCCGGATACTTCCGTGATGGCGGTGCGTGTGCAGGTGCATGAGTCGTTTGTCAAGAAGATTAAGCCGGGGCAATCCGCCCGCATTCGCGTGGATGCGTACCCGAATGAACAGTTGACCGGCAACGTCCATCGTATTGCCGTGCTGCCGGACTCACAAAACCGATGGCTTAACCCCGACCTGAAGGTATACAGCACCACCATCCACATTGACGGTGAGTATGAATGGCTCAAGCCAGGCATGAGCGCGGAAGCCGAGATTATTGTCGAAGTGATTCCCGATGCCCTGCAGATTCCCGTTCACGCGGTGTTTTTGGAAAACGACGAGACGGTATGCTATGCGCAAAGCATATTCGGCGTTGAACGCCGCCCCGTAAAAACGGGCGAATTCAACGTTTCATTCATTCAGATTATCGAGGGGCTTGACGCGGGCGAATCCGTCTTGTTGCGGCCGCCTGACACACGGCGCGCGAGGCAGGGCGCTGATACTGGCGTTGATGCGCCACGGGAAGAGGATTCGGCGCCGAACGCCGAGGCGCAATCCGTCGAACCGAAACAACGCAAAAACGCAGACGGCGCAACGCCGGGGCGGGGAGGACGCCCCGAATGAGCGATACGCCGATTGTCGCGTTGCGCCGGGTTACCAAAACCTACCGGATGGGCGACAGCGTTTTTGACGCGCTTCATGAAGTGGATTTCGAGGTGCATCATGGCGAATATGTGGCGATCATGGGGCCGTCGGGCTGTGGAAAATCCACGCTGCTCAACGTATTGGGCTGCCTGGACAAACCCACCGTTGGTCATTACCTGCTCGGCGGCAAGGATGTATCCTCCTTTGATGACGATGCGCTGTCCGAAATTCGCGGCGCGCAACTCGGATTCATTTTCCAGTCTTACAACCTTATCCAACAATTGACGGTGTTGGAAAATATCGAGGTGCCTTTGTATTACCAGGGGATCGGCGCCGGGGCGGGACGGCGGAAGGCGAAGGAACTGGCTGAGCGGGTCGGACTGGGAAACCGCCTGCATCACAAACCTTCGGAATTGTCCGGCGGACAACAGCAACGCGTCGGTATTGCGCGCGCGCTGGTCAACGAGCCGCTGGTGCTGCTTGCGGACGAGCCGACAGGTAATCTCGACTCAAGTTCCGGCGCGGAGATACTTGAATTGTTTGACGAACTGCGGCGGCAACAAAAGACCATCATCATGGTTACGCATGATCCCGACATTGGAGAAAGGGCGGGACGGATAATAAGGTTGCGCGACGGCAAAATCGAGGAGGATGTGCGCAATGGCCTCTCTTGATCTGCACGGTCTTGCCGTATTGTTTAGTTTTGGCAAAATGCGACGCGCCGTGGCGCTTGGTTTCAAAACTCTGTGGCTGCATCGGCTGCGCTCCTTCCTCACCATGCTTGGCATTGTGTTCGGCGTATGCTCGGTGATCGCCATGTTGGCGGTGGGCGAGGGCGCGGGACACGAGGCGCAGGAACAGATACGACGCCTGGGCAGTCAAAACATCATCCTGCGCAGCGTCAAGCCCACCGAAGGGCAGCGGCTCAGCAGCGAACAAAGCCGGGTGCTCGAGTATGGATTGACTTATAACGACATGCGCCGCATCGAAAGTACGCTGCCCAATGTGAAAGTGCTTGCGCCGGGGCGCATTATCCGCAACCACGTGTTTTACACTACCCGCCGCGTTGACGCCGAGATTGTGGGTGTTGTCCCCTGGTATGCCGGCATCCGCAATTTGCGCCTGAAATCCGGGCGGTTTTTTTCCGCCCTCGAACTCGAAGGACATGTGAATGTCTGCGTTATCAGCGAAAATGTGGCAGCCCGTTTGTTTCCCTTTTTGTCGCCCCTCCGGCGCAACGTGCGCGTAGGTTCAGATTATTACAAGGTAGTCGGAGTAGTCGAACCTGAGCTCGGCGTGGGTCAGGCCGCCACATCCGCGGGTGCGTCCAACGGCAGCGGGTATGCGCCACGCATCTATATTCCCCTCACCGCCGCAAAGAGCCGGTTTGGCGAAACGCTTATGCGACGAAGCGCCGGTACCTTTGAAGCGGAACGTGTACAATTGCATGAGGCCATTGTGCAGGTGGCGCGCGTGGATGATGTCGAAGAAACCGCCATGATTGTAGACCGCATTCTGGCGCGTGAACGCCGCCAGAAAGACTACGAGATGACCGTGCCGCTGGAACTGTTGCGTCAGGCGGAACGAACCAAGCAGATTTTTAACACGGTGCTCGGCGCGATCGCCGCAATATCGTTGTTGGTCGGAGGCATTGGCATCATGAACATCATGCTCGCAAGCGTTACCGAGCGAACACGCGAGATCGGCATACGCCGCGCATTGGGCGCGAAGAGACGGGATATTATCCTGCAATTTCTGATCGAGACCGTTATTCTTTCCGGCACTGGCGGCGTCATCGGCGTTATCATCGGCGTCGCCATCCCCATCGTCATCAGCCATGTCGCCAACATGACCACCATTGTCACGCCCTGGGCGCCCATGCTCGCCTTCTCCATCTCAGCGCTTATCGGCATTGTATTCGGTATCTACCCCGCGCTACGGGCCGCCAACATGGACCCTGTCGAAGCGTTGCGACACGAATAACGCGCGCGCAACAGAAATCCGGTGCAATATTCGGGCTATACGCTCACCCCCGCACACCACCTCTGTCCTCTGTATAAACACTACCATTGCTCTGGATACCACCCCGCCCTACCCAAAACGAAAAAGATACTCAACTCGTTATCGCCCGGTTATCTGCGCTGATTCTTTTCTGATGTCCGGCATTCAAGGTATAATACTTCCGTGGTATTGATAAACCGTCTGGATGATGCCGTATTACCGTATGGAAAGTAATGTATGAAGCAAAATGCGCCCCAGGTTCTACAAGTGTCTTGTGCCCAAATGCACTGGGCAAAGCCGCTTGATTACAATCTTGAGAGGACTCTTTTCTTCATAAGAGAAGCCGCTGAAGCGGGGAGCCGCGTGGTATTGTTTCCAGAGACAAATATCACGGGTTATTTTTTCCCCGCCGTGCTTGGACTCGACCCGGCCGAGGTGGCCGCGGCGCTTGACAAAACGCGTGAAACGGCGGCGATGTGCCATATTTGGGTTATTGTCGGAACACTTAGGAAAACCCGTCGGGGTTATCTGAACATCGCGCACGTCATCAACCCTGACGGCGTCGTCACCCATGAGTACGCCAAAACGCATCTGGCGGGGGCGGATGAGCGAAAATATTGCCGCGCAGGCGATAAATTATCTTTGTTTGAAATAGACGGTATCGTATGCACATTGGCGATATGTCGCGATGGACGCCACCCGGAGGTGTACCGACTGCCCGCCATGGCGGGAGCGCAAATTCTGTTTCAGCCGTCGTGCAGCTCGGATGAAGTGGAAGCTGTTGTTTGGAAACGCGCCTCCGGACGGGCCCAACAGCCGGCGGGCCCCAGTACGCGCATGTTTCACTGCGTGGCGAACACCATTGGTCAACCGCCGGACGGCAGACAAACGTCAAGTGGAAGCTCTTTTATTCGCGACCCCAACGGTCTGCCTCTCGCCGAAGCCGGGTACTATCAGGAGGAAATGATTACGGCAACGCTTGACCTTTCCCAGGCAGACCGCTATTACGCGCTGGACAGCATGGAAAGTCCGCCTTTCCTGAAAAAATATTGGAAGCAAATGGTTCGCGAGGTCAAGGCGCGCTGCGACAAACCGCCTGCGTAGCCGATTGAATGCGGACGGGTTGGCAACGGCGTTTGCGGGTTGACTCGGCGGCGCCGCAGTTTTGAGAGGCGCAATGCGCCTACCGTGATAAGGAAGGAAACACAGTGAAAGCGGCAATGATCGCACAAAAATTCGATGTGGCGGGACGGGTGGTAACGGTCCAACATACCGGCGAGGGAAATGTAAACGACACCTATCTCGCCATATTCCGAACCACCTTTTCGGAAGAGAGAATTATTTTGCAGCGCATCAACAAGCGCGTTTTCGCAAAGCCGGAATATATCATGGAGAATATGCGCGTGTTGACCGAGCACGTACACCGGCGCATTGAAGAAGAGATGCTTGTATCCGACCGCATCTGGCAGCTGCCGAGGGTGATCCCCGCCAAAGACGGCAGGGATTATGTGGTGGACGCGGACGGCGATTTCTGGCGCGCCATCACGTTGATTGCCTCCGCGCATTCTTATGGACAAGTGCAGAGCGTGGAACACGCCTACGAGGCGGGTTTTGTGCTGGGACATTTTCAACGGATGATCAGCGACCTTGACGTGAGTTCTCTGCACGACACGCTTGAAGGTTTTCATATTACGCCGAAGTATTTGGATAAGTTGGATGAAGCGCTGGCCACCGTCGAAGGCAAAGAGCGCCTCCATGCGTCTTTAGAGGCGGAACGGTGCAACCGTTTCATTGTCGCGCGCAGGGAGTGGTGCTCGGTGCTGGAGGACGCGAAGAACACGGGTGAACTCAAATTGCGTCCCATTCACGGTGATCCCAAGA
>DSBB01000265.1 GCA_011046175.1 Candidatus Hydrogenedentota bacterium
GCAGCGGGTCTATCATGGGCACATTGTGGACGCGGCGGGACAGCCAATTGATGAAGTGCTCCTGCATGTCATGTGCGCGCCGCACAGTTACACCCGCGAGGATGTCGTGGAGATCAATGCCCACGGTGGCCCGGCCCCGCTCAATGCAGTTCTGCAGGAGGCGCTGCGGCATGGCGCGCGCCTCGCGCGGCCCGGCGAGTTCACGCTCCGCGCTTTCCTGAACGGGCGCATTGACTTGGTTCAAGCGGAAGCCGTGATTGACCAGATTCGCGCGCGCACCCGCGCCGGTCTTCAGGCGGCCAACGCGGCCGCATCGGGCGCGCTGTCAAAGGCGATTTACGCCGTGCGCGACACGCTGCGCGAGGCCCTTGCCCACATCGAGGCGGCAGTGGATTTCCCGGAGGAAGACCTGCCGGAACTTGTGAACGAAGCCCTCTTTGCGCGCCTGCGCGAAGCGCAGCGCCAAGTCCGGGAACTGATAAACACTGCCGACGCCGGGCGCCTGGTGCGCGAAGGCGCTGTGGCCGTCATCGCGGGCCGCCCCAACGTCGGCAAATCCAGCCTCTTTAACGCGCTGCTCCGCGACGCCCGCGCCATCGTCTCCGCGCAGCCCGGCACCACCCGCGACCGTCTCGAAGAATACATCACCATCGCGGGCGTGCCAGTCAGGCTCATAGACACCGCCGGCATCCGGGAATCCGGCGACGAAGTCGAGCGCATCGGCGTGGAAATCGCCCGGCAGGCGCTGGACAGCGCCCACCTGGCGCTGCTGGTGTTCGACGCAACCCAAACGCCCGCCCCAGAGGAGGCGCAAATCGCCGGGGAACTCCGTGATCGCGAGATTCCCGTCGTCTTGGTCATCAATAAGACCGACTGCGTGACAGGCGTTCCGGAAAATCCCTGGCCGGAGACCCCTTTTGCGGCAGTCTGCGCCGTTTCCGCCACACAAGGAACAGGCATCAAGGAACTGGAGACGGTCATCGCGGAGATACTGCTGGGCGGCGCGGGCATTGACGCTGCCCAGCCCATGATCACCCGCCAGCACCAGAAGGACAGCCTTCGTCGCGCCGAGGAAAGCCTCCAACGGCTCTTCGACGCCATCGGCGCATCCCCCGAATTTCTCGCCCTCGAACTGCGCGACGCCCTTGGAGCACTTGGCGAAATCACCGGCGAAACCACCCCGGAGGACATCCTCGACGCCATCTTCGCCAATTTCTGCATCGGGAAATGAGCAATAGCGCAGGCGTCCCGCCTGCCCAAAGGACAGAAAGGACAAAAAGGACACAAAGGACACAAAGGACAAGAGCAGAAGTTCTGGAGTACAGGCTTCAGCCTGTTGTCGTTGTCGTCGGTTCACTGCGACGACCGGACGTTTCCAAGAGAACACCATTCATAGCAACCGCGAATCGTCTTCGTTGCCACATGACATGGTATTATGCCGGTCGAGCAATTCAGTAACCGTTCAAGGGAAAAACCAGCGTACACGCCAGGAAAACAGCAGGAAAACAGGGCAAAAACGGGACTGCCCCAGGCGAGTCCATCGCAGACGGACGAGACGGGTCTGTCCCCCGTTTTTGCGGAATGAACACAAAACCATTGAAATGTCATGCTTTACGCACCCGTGAATGGTTACTCAATTCGTATGAGTGTAGGTTGAAACGACTCGCTGAAAGTCTCCGCATGACCAAAGGAAAAAATCCAATGAAAACGTCCCACCTCATCATCGCGGTTGCAGCGATATTTTCGTGCTGTTCATCGTCGGCCATGAACCTGACCCCGAATTTTCAAACAGCGACCATCATTCCTAAATATGAGGCGGATTTCTTCGAGTTCGACATTCCACGCGCCGCCACCGCCGACGGCAAACTGCGTCTCTGGTTCAAAAAGCAGGCCGGCATTGGCGAAGGACCCCGCCCGGAAGTCGCGCTCTGGCGCAATACCGGCGGCTGGGGAACGCTGGTATCCGAAATCTGGTTGATGAAAATAATGCCATGAGAACTGGTTGCATAATGCAACCAACTGTTGTATACTTTAGCAAAGAAACAGCACGGAGTCTCGACATGGCCACATTGCATGTGAGGAATATCCCTGACGATCTACACGCGCGCCTGCACCGTCTCGCCGCATCTGACAACCTGTCGCTGTCGGCAGCGGTGGTGTCGCTCTTGGAGCAGGTGGTTGCGGAACGGGAGCAACAAGTCAACCAACGCGCGCTGCTTTCCGGCATGCGCCGACGCCGCTTTGCGCCGCCCCGGCGCGCCCCTGAGAGCGTGCAACTGCTGCGGGAATCCCGCAAGCGATGAAACCGATTGCCGCCTGTGTCGTGGATGCGAGCGTCGGTATCAAGTTGTTTGTCAACGAGCCTTTGTCCGACGTTGCGTTGTCATTCTTCGTCTCGGCGGCGGACACGCCGAACGTCCGTCGCTATGTTCCCGACCTGTTCTTCGTGGAATGCGCCAATGTGCTCTGGAAATACGTATCGCGCTACGGACTGAGACCCCAGGCAGCAGCACGCTATCTTGCCGATTTGCATGCGCTGCGCCTGGCGGTCATTCCCACGTCTGCGCTGACTCAGTCCGCCTTGAAGATTGCGATGGATCTTTCCATATCGGTTTACGGCGCCTTTTATGTGGCCACTGCTGAACTTCTGAATGTTCCCCTCATTACGGCAGATAAGCGCTTGGCGCGCCGTCTTGCCGATACGAAGCACCATGTCCTTTATTTGGAGGAACTCGTTATCTGATCTTTCGATAGTTCCCGCCTGTGGCCCTTTGCAGGCGGGACGCCTGCGCAAAGTTCGGGAGTACAGGCTATAGCCTGTGGAGGCATGCAGGCGGGACGCCTGCGCTACTTTCCCCCCGTCCACGGGAGGATTGAGGGGGGCACCGCGCTGTGTTCAATGCCTGGGTATGCCCTGCGTTGGCCATGCGCTTCTGTCCTTGATGTCCTTGATGTCCTTTGAGCAAACGGGATGCCTGCGCTTTGGTTTTCAAACACCCTTCAAAGCATGTATGCTGTTGCCGAGATGCAATAAAACAGGCGGAGGGACGCATGAAAATCAATCAAAAACTGCACGTGAAAGAACTGGCGGGCAAACTGGAGCGGTTTTTTGAACTCGCCGCCGCAAAGACGCTCCGACTGCACAAGGAATGGGAGCCTGCCCAAGGCGCGCCTGTTTTCACCCGGCGCGGCAAGTACACGGCGCGGGGTTGGACGGAATGGACGCAGGGATTCCTCTACGGCATCCCGTTGTTGATCTTCGACGCGACGGGCGAGGATCGCTTCCTGCAACTGGGTCGCGAGAATACACTGGCGCGCATGGCCTCGCACCTCACGCATATCGGCGTACATGACCACGGCTTCAACAACATCTCGACCTACGGCAATCTCTGGCGCATGGCGCGCGAGGGGCGCATCGCCGAATCCGAAGACGCAATGGCCATGTACGAACTCGCGCTCAAGGTTTCCGGGGCAGTGCAGGCGGCCCGGTGGAGCCGCATCGCGGATGGGAGCGGTTTCATCCACTCCTTCAACGGCCCGCATTCGCTGTTCAGCGACACCATCCGGTCGTGCCGCGTGCTGGTGCTGGCCGACCGGCTGGGTCACGCGCTCATGGGCGAAAATGACGTGCGCATCCCGCTCATGGACCGCGCCATACAGCACATCCGCAACACGATGCGCTACAACGTCTATTACGGCGAGGGACGCGACGCATACGATGTGCCGGGGCGTGTGGCGCATGAGGGCATCTTCAATATGACCGATGGGCGCTACCGGTGCCCCAGCACGCAACAGGGCTACTCGCCATTCAGCACGTGGACGCGCGGTCTCGCATGGATTCTGCTGGGATGCGCCGAGCAATTGGAATTTCTCGATGCCATTGCGGAAAGCGACTGGATATCCTACGACCCGGACAAAACCTTTATCGGTATGCTCAAGCGCGCCGCGACGGTTACGGCGGAGTTCTACATCCAGAACACCGCCGTTGACGGCATTCCGTTCTGGGACACCGGCGCGCCGGGCCTGGTCCACATGCCCGATTATCGGGAGCGTCCATCGCAGCCGGACAACTCCCACGAGCCGGTGGACAGTTCAGCGGCGGCGATCGCCGCGCAGGGCCTGCTGCGGCTGGGCCGGCATCTGGGCGCATCGGGCAAAGGCCGGAAATTCTGGCAGGCGGGGCTGTGCGTCGCCAATACCCTCCTTAGTCCGCCGTATCTGTCGGAAGACACCCGCCACCACGGCTTGGTCCTGCATTCCGTCTATCACCGGCCCAACGGCTGGGACTATGTTCCCAAAGACAAACGGGTGCCTTTCGGCGAATCCTCCATGTGGGGCGACTATCACATGGCGGAGGCGGCACTCTGCCTGTTGCGTGCCGTGCGAGGTGAAGCGCTCCCTCGGTTTTTTTGCGGTGCCGGACAGTAATGGCGAGGCTGAAGCCCTGCGCCGAATTGCTTCAGGGGTTGGCGCATCCCGGTGACGCAGCATGTTATGATGGCGCAGTGGAAAGGGAAACAAAAGGTGCGCGGGAGAGAGTGTGATGGGTGCGGAAAAGGTTCGGATTGCGCCCGGCGCGCGGTGCATTGTCACGGTGAATGCGGTGCGCTACACCGCGGAAGTGGTCGCTTCAGGGCATGATACGGCGGGGGTGATATGCCGCGAGTCGGAGTTTCTGGCGGATGCGGGTGATGAGGCGGATTTGGAGTTTTTGGATGCCCAATACCGCGTTGTTTACCATATGCAGGTCGTGGTGGCGCCCTCTAAGCCGGGCGATGGGATGATTTTGCAGCGTGCCGCGAGCGCCGCCTATGCCCGGCGGCGTCGCACATGGCGCGTGTCATTGGAGTCGCCCATCGCCATTTGCCGGGACGGGGCTGTGCAATCCCACGAGGGCCGGGTAATCAACCTGAGCACGGAAGGCGCGTTGGTCGCGGCGAGCGCGCCGATTGCCGTTGGCGAGATGATCACCCTGTACTTGGCGCTTCCGGGTGAACCGGAGCATGCCATCGCCACGCGGGTGGTCCGCCGTGAAGAGGGCGATCCGCCGCGTTTCGGCGTGCGCTTCGCCGCAGTCAGCCCGGAGGCGCGGCAATCGCTCACGCGCTTCATGTGGGCGCGGCTGCGCGTCCTATATCCCGGCGACATCGCGGCGATGTGGCCCGGCAACAGAAAACGCAAAGTTTCGCAGGAGGTCTGGAACGAATTGATGCGCCAGGCCGGATTGAATAGAGAGGAACCGCAATGAAGATTCACGATATCGGCATCATCATGAACGGTGTCACCGGACGCATGGGCACAAACCAGCACTTGATCCGTTCTATCCTGGCGATCCGCGAGCAGGGTGGGGTCAAGGTCAGTGAC
>DSBB01000001.1 GCA_011046175.1 Candidatus Hydrogenedentota bacterium
GGTTACAGTGCCTATGAATATAATTTTCGGCGTCACCGCCGCCTGGGCGCTGACCAAGTTCGAGTTCCGTGGTAAAAGTTTCCTGCTTACCCTGATAGATTTGCCCTTCGCCGTGCCGCCCGTGATTGCCGGTCTGGTATTTATACTGCTCCTCGGCAACAACGGCATTTTCGGCTCTTGGCTTGTTGCACTGGATATTCGCGTCATTTTTTCCACGCCAGGCATCGTGATTGTCACACTGTTTATCACCTTTCCCTTTGTGGCGCGCGAATTGATACCCCTGATGCAGGAACAAGGCATGGAAGAAGAACAAGCGGCGCTGTCGCTCGGGGCGGGGCCGCTGCAAACATTCTGGCATATAACATTGCCGAACATAAAATGGGCGTTGCTGTACGGCGCAATACTCTGCAATGCCCGCGCCATGGGCGAATTTGGAGCGGTGTCTGTAGTGTCCGGACACATTCGGGGCGAGACCAATACCATGCCGTTGCACGTCGAGATATTGTATAACGAATACAACTTCACCGCGGCGTTTTCCGTCGCGTCATTATTGGCGCTTTTGGCTTTGGTAACCCTTGCGTTGAAAAGCGCGGTTGAATGGCGAATCCGCCGGTTGCGCGCAATTGACGCTGAATAGAACACCTGAAGGCATATTTTCATGAGCATCGAAGTTCGCAATATTTCAAAAACATTTGGTCGGTTCAGCGCATTGAAACATGTCAGCCTGCGCGTGGAAGCGGGCGAACTTGTGGCGCTTCTCGGCCCTTCCGGTTCAGGCAAGACAACGCTGCTGAGGATTATCGCCGGCTTGGACGTTCCCGATCCGTCACAGGACATGCAGGTGCTGTTAAGCGAGGAAGACGTGGCGGCGCGACATGTCGGCAGCCGTCAGGTCGGCTTTGTGTTTCAGCACTACGCCTTGTTTCGTCACATGACCGTCTTTGACAACATCGCCTTCGGTTTGCGTGTGCGACCCCGTCAACAGCGACCGGGACGAAAAGAAATTGAGGAAAAAGTAACCCGGTTATTACGGCTCATACAATTGGAAAACCTCGGCAACCGCTATCCGTCCCAATTATCCGGTGGCCAGCGTCAGCGCGTGGCGTTGGCCCGGGCGTTGGCAATCGAACCGAAGGTGCTTTTGCTTGACGAGCCGTTTGGAGCGTTGGACGCCCGTGTGCGCCAGGATTTGCGAAACTGGCTGCGGCGGCTGCATGAAGAAATCCACATCACCAGTGTCTTTGTGACCCATGATCAGGAAGAAGCCCTTGAACTCGCAGACCGTGTGGTGGTCATGAACGAAGGGAAAATAGAGCAGGTGGGCACGCCTGACGAAGTGTTTCATCATCCCAAGACCGAATTCGTGATGCGTTTCATGGGACATGTGAATTTATTCCACGGGCGCGTCGAGTCTGACAAGGCGGTTTTCGGGCCGTGGGAATTGGAGCCTGACGAAGGCGTATATACGGAAGGCAAGGACGCCCGGCTTTTTGTGCGCCCCCATGAAATGGACATACTGCGTGAACCCGACGGAAGGCCCATGGCCGAGGCGACTGTCAAGCGCATTCACTCCGCAGGGCCTTACGTCAAAGTCGAGCTCCACTTGGAAAGCGGCGAAATACTGCTGGTTGAATTGTCACATGACCGATTCAGGGAGATTAACCCTGTCGTGGGCGAAAAAATACTGGTCGGCCTTCGAAACGCGCGGGTTTTCTCCGAAGACTATGTGATATAACGCCCGATGCGTCCAATTCAATAGAAAAACCCCGCACATGCCGACTGGTTTCTAAAAAAGCGTTGTGAACCTTTCCCTCAATAGGGGGGTGTCCTCACGGTAGTCGTTCGGCTTCCGCTCAGGGCGGCATGTCGTAGGCTACGCAAATATCGAACTCCCAGTTCACTATGAAAGGCCACGCGCATTTTTTCCATATCGGGCACGGCAGGGAAAATCATAGTTGACGCTGTGCTCATGCGCTGCGCGGTTCTATTGCGCAACGCGTTCCATACAAACTTTATTATAACATTTTTGCGTAATCATTCATCAACTATAAGGCAAACTGAATTGGTTTCTGCTCTGAAAATCTTCAGCGCGGATTCAATGCCCTATACGTACCATGCGTCCTGTGCGTCCTATACTTCTCATAAACACCCCGCCGTATTTTCATCGTTTATAGGGGATGCAGAGCGCCTATTGCGAATTGCCGCTATTTTTTTGTCAGCAAATCACTAAAGTAAGCGATTACATGTTCAAGACCTTCATGAAGCGACACCACAGGCGACCATCGGAGGCGTTCTCGTGCAAGCGAAATGTCGGGACGCCTTCGGGAAGGGTCATTTTCAGGCAGGGGCTTAAATTCGATCTTCGATCGTGAACCGGTCAATTCGACAACCAAGTCCGCCAGCTGGCGGATAGTGAACTCGGAGGGATTGCCAAGGTTGACGGGGCCGGTGAAATCGTTGCAGTCCATCATGCAAATAATCCCCTTCACCAGATCGCTTACATAACAAAATGACCGGGTCTGTTCGCCATCACCATATATCGTAATAGGTTGATTTCGCAACGCTTGAACAACAAAATTACTGATAACGCGCCCATCATTGACAAGCATACGGGGGCCATAAGTGTTGAAAATGCGCACCACTCGAATATCAACAGTATTCTGTGTGTGGTAGTCAAAAAAAAGCGCTTCTGCCACGCGTTTTCCCTCGTCATAACAACTACGCGGGCCAATGGGATTCACATTGCCCCAATAACTTTCCACCTGTGGATGCACCGTTGGATCGCCGTACACTTCCGATGTGGACGCCTGTAGTATACGTGCGCCCACATTTTTGGCGAGCCCCAGCATGTTTAATGCGCCCATCACATTCGTTTTAATTGTTTTGACGGGATTATGTTGATAATGCACCGGTGACGCCGGACAGGCAAAATTGAAGATGCGGTCCGCCTCGAGCACGATGGGATTGACAATATCGTGCCGCACCAATTCAAACTGAGGGTTTCCAAGGAGATGCTGAATATTGGCTTTGCGTCCCGTGAAAAAATTGTCCAAGCACAAGACCTCTTCTCCCCGCTCTATCAGCGCTTCGCACAGATGCGAACCAATAAAACCCGCCCCGCCGGTAACCAAATTCACATGCGACATAACTATTCCTCCTTTATCCCACCAGACACGCGCTAATAGGTTAATATGACTGCGCGGCAATTACACGACCAGAACACGGTTTCCCGGTAATCATACAGGGACCTTCTTCGTCGGGCGCATTAAACGGTATACAGCGTATTGTCGAACGCGTGTCTTCTTGAAGCTTCTCCTCAACCGCTGGATTGGCGTGGTCAAGAAAAACACGGAAGAAACCGCCGCCTTCCACGCGTTCCGTGTATTCGTCGTAGTTATCCACGGTAAAGGTGCGTTCCTGAAGGCGTTTCTGCGCCGCGGAATATAGATTTTTTTGTATGCTCTCCAGCGCCGCCTCCACATGGGTTAAAAGACCGTCCATGGGCACGGTTGCTTTGTCGCCCGTATCACGGCGCGCCACCACCACCGTGCTGTTGTTGACATCCTTCGGACCAATTTCTATGCGAACAGGAACGCCCTTCAATTCCCATTCATTAAATTTATAACCCGGTTTGTATTGATCGCGATCATCAATTTTGAAGAAGAGGGGATCCCAGCCGGTTGTTATCTCTCTTGCCTTGCCCAACACCATGTTCATTTCTTCATCGCTGTGCCATATCGGTACGAACACCACCGGCGTCGGCGCGAGTTTGGGGGGAATCACCAGTCCTTTGTCGTCGCTGTGCGTCATGATCATGCCGCCTATGAGCCGGGTCGAAACGCCCCAACTTGTGGCATAAACATATTTCAATTCTTTGTCGCGATCCTGAAACTTTACATCAAAAGCCCGGGCGAATTTCTGTCCGAGATGATGCGACGTGCCCGCCTGCAGCGCTTTGCCGTCCTGCATCATGGCTTCAATACAATAGGTGTGTTCGGCGCCGGCAAATTTTTCCGACTCCGTTTTCCGCCCCACCACAACCGGCATCGCCATGTATTCCTCCGCAAATTGGCGATAGACATCAACCATGCGCAACGCTTCTTCCTCGGCTTCTTCGTGTGTGGCATGCGCCGTGTGTCCTTCCTGCCACAGAAACTCGCAGGTGCGCAGGAAAAGGCGCGTGCGCATTTCCCAGCGGCAAACGTTCGCCCATTGGTTGATAAGCAATGGCAAATCGCGATAGGATTTAATCCAGTTTTTATAGGTCGCCCAGATAATGGTTTCAGAAGTCGGGCGGATTGCCATCGGTTCTTCAAGTCTTTTGCCGCCGCCGTGGGTGACCATTGCGCATTCAGGCGCAAAGCCCTCCACATGCTCAGCTTCTTTTTTCAAAAAACTTTCGGGGATAAATAATGGGAAATAGGCGTTAACGTGACCCGTCTCTTTGAACATGCGGTCAAGCCGTTGCTGCATTTTTTCCCAGATACCGTAACCTGTCGGGCGGATGACCATGCAGCCGCGCACCGGCGAATATTCGGCCATCTCCGCTTTTAACACCACATCCAGATACCACTGGGAATAGTCCTCTTCGCGTTTCGTAATACCTTTGCTCATTGTTTCTCCCGCTTACATAATAGTTATTTTCGGCAAAATGCGCTTGGCGTCCGCGTGTTGTGTCGTGTGGGAAGGGCAACTTTTCTCTTGGTAACAACCCTCATGAATACGGGGGAATAATATCATACAGCCGCCTATTCCCTCCACTCCAAACGTTATTTTACTTGAGACGTTTGCAGCCCCCGGACAATGCCTCGGGTATAAGGGCGACCGAGGTTTGCAGGGGATAGGCGCATGTGCAACCGGAACTGGATTCGGGGATCATGATAATACCGCCGGCAGGGATAATGTTGAGCCAGCACCCGGGACGATTCACCTCAGTAAGTGGAATGCCTTCAGTGGTGTTTACGTCTGTGGGGTACATGCGCGGATTGCTGCCGCGCCCATACAGGTAGTTCTCGGAGCCGGTCAGACCGCCGCAGCCATGGCCGCCGCGGTAGGCAATATACTCTTTTTGTTCGCCTGTTTCCAGTGAGAACGCGAAAGGACGCGCATAAATGGTGTCATCGGAAAGAACGGGGTGCTGCCACTGCTCGCCGTGCGAACCCTCAAGTTCCGAAAAATCCGTGCCGCGTATGTTCATGCCGGGGAATTTTGTGCGCCAGCGCTCTGTGCCGGTTGCCATGTCGAAGGCGACAAGATCGTAATAAAGACGGTTGGATTCATTGTAAGACCCGGAAGCGAGCAGCGTGTCTTTGCGACCGCTCAGATACGCAATATGATGAAAGGGAAGCGTAACGGCA
>DSBB01000183.1 GCA_011046175.1 Candidatus Hydrogenedentota bacterium
CGGGCGAAGCCCGTGTTAGGGGTTAACACACGTTCCTTCCAAAGTCGGACATGCTTCATGACGCACGGATTGATGAAAAATTGCCGGGAAAACTTCATTGAAAAGGAATCTGCTAGATGCTGTAATCCAGCGTCGCATTGCCTTCTTCCTGTTGTTGGCGGCGCGCCATTTCCGCCAGCGTCACCCCTGCAAAGTAGTCATAGAGTATTTGGTTAGCCTCGCCAAAGATAATACGCAATGCGCAGGCGTCCGGGTCGGACCGGCAATACGTCACATCGGCGCACTCTGCAATTTCAAAGGGCCCGTCCAACGCCTGAATGATTTCCGCCAAATTGATGTGTTCCGGGTCGCGCGCCAGAATAAATTTGCCTTTTGCGCCCCGAATGGACGTGACAAGACTCGCATTGCGCAACCGCGCCATCAATTGTTCGAGATATGCGGCGGGGAGATTCTGGCTTTCCGCAATATTGCGCCCCGTCGCCCCGTCGCTGCTTCGGGCCAACTCAATCATGGCCCGCAAACCGTATCTGGCTCTTGTGGAGAGTTTCATAATAACGGGTATCATACTTGAAGCAGCCCAACGGGCGCAACCTCGAGAAGGATATGCGACGGCGGCCAAACGTGTATAATGGGGCGTCATAAATTTTGCATGCGGCGCGGCCCGCAGCGGCCATGCGCAAGCCGCCAAACGGAGATAGACATGAATAGTATAGGTGTTATTGTTGCGGCAGCATTATTTATTGTTTCGGGGTCGGAATCTTCCCCGCGTGAAGTATGGCAATACGAAGCGCTGTCGAATCTGTATGCGCCGCCGCTGGTTGCCGACGTGACAGGCGACGGGATACAGGAGATCATCATCAGCGACAGTGAGGCGAGGCGTGCGCGCTGCATTGACGCCAACGGCAACCCGTTGTGGGAATGCGACGGCGGCTGGGCAAAGCGGTTGATCTCGCCGGCGGCGTTGAGCGAACCCGACTCAGAGGGACAACGCTTGCTTGCCGTTGCGAACGGCGACGGTTCATTGGTCTGTATTAACGCCGCAGATGGCGCGCTGTTGTGGCGGCGGAAACTCGGCGCGGTCGAGTGGGGCGGCGCGTTATGGGCGCGCCTCGACAAAACAGGCGCGCAAGTCATTGTCGTGGGCACGGAGCGCGACGGCATAGTAGCCGTTGATTCGCACGGGGAAACGCGCCGGCATCTCGCGGCGGACGCCGCCACGCCACCCATGCACATCCGCGGGCCGCTGGCGGTGGCGGACATTAACAGCGCCGGAAGAGACGCCGTCTTCGGCGCAAGCCGCTTCGGATTGTTTTGCATGGATGCCGATGGCGCGCTGTTGTGGGAACGTTACACGGGGGACGATTTCCCCGGCGGGCCGGTGGTGGTGGACGCGGACCGTGACGGCAAGGCGGAATTGTATTGCGCATCCAATGACGACGCCCACCTCTGGCGCTTCGACGCAGCGACGGGAAAACCCGAATGGCACGCGCCGTTGCATGGGATCGTGGACGCCTACAGCGCATCGTCGCCGGCGGCGGGCGACATCACCCGCGATGGCTATGATGAACTTGTGCTGGGCGACGCGCAGGGAAATGTGTACGCCTTTCGGCATGACGGCGCACTGTTGTGGACCTTCTCCACCGTTAAGCCCACGCACATTACGGTCAGTCTTGGCGATGTGAACGGCGACGGGCATATCGAAACGCTGGCGGCGAGCGGCGACCATCACCTGTATTGCCTTGACGGACAAGGCCGCCTGCTCTGGCGATACAAAACCGACCTGCGCCTTATCTATCCCGCCACGCTTACCGACCTCGACAACGACGGCATAACAGACATTCTGGTTTGCGGCAGCGACCGCAAACTGCGGCGGCTTACGCTGGGTGGGCGCTATTCGGCAACGCTTATGCCGTGGCCCATGCGGCGTTATGACGCATCCCAAAGCGGCGCGAGCTTTGGCAAATGCGGCCCGGTCATGCCGACGATTACACGCGGAGAAACTTTGATTATTCACGGCGATTTTGAGCAGGGCAAGGTGCGCGACGGTCTCGAACAGTTCGACACGGACAGCCCGTTTTACAAAACCATTATGTCAAGGCCGCGCGGCTGGCGCGCCGAGACAGCGCGAAAACAGGGATGGGGCATTACCGACATGGTCGCATACACGGGAGAACGCTCCCTGCTTCTTCCAGGTGACATGACCGTATCCACCGAACCGCAACCCTGCGCGTCCACATGGCGCCGCGTGTCGGCGGCGGTCCATGCAAGCGGCGGCGGCGCCTTTGCCGTTCTGCGGTGGCTGGGCGATTACGGTGTTGTCCGCGAGGACCCGCTCGCGCCGGTCCGGCGCGAGGAAAAATGGGAACGGCTGGAAGTGAAAGACGCCGCGCCGCCGCACGGCGCGAGGTGGTTGCTGATGGCGTTGGACGCGAACGATGGCGCCGTGCATTGGGACGCCGCATCCATTGGGGTTGTACATGAGGAGCCTGCCGCGTTTGAAGTGCTGGTGAATCAGGTGGGCTATGATCGCGGTATGCCGAAACGCTTTCTGGCGCAGGCGAATTTTGCGGCGCGGGACGCGGCCTTCGCGCTGGTAAACGACAGAGGCGAATCGGTTTTTAACGGCACATTGCATCACGAAGGCCGCATCCACGGGCATTACGGCAACGACTGGGGCTATGAATACTACAGCGGCGACTTCACCGATTTTAATGATAATGCAACCGTCCGCGTTCGCGCTGCGCTTGACGGATTAACCGAATATTCCTGGCCCATCGAAATCGGCGAAAGCGTTTTGTGGCGACGAACCGCAAGGCCCGCTTATCGCTTCTTTTACTATCAACGTTGCGGCATGGCGGTTCCCGGCTGGTACGATGCCTGCCATCTGGACGACGCGGCCAGTCCCGACGGCAAGACGCAGTACGAACTCCGGGGCGGCTGGCATGACGCGGGCGATTACAACAAGTACCATAACGCGCCCTATGCGTACGGACTGGCGGCGGCGTACGGACTGCGGCGCGCCGCGTTCGACGCGCTCCATCCGCCGGTCAGCGGGACGGGCGAATTCTTTGACGAGATTCTGTGGGGCGGCGATCACGCGCGGCGCATGATCATGGCGGACGGCTCCGCCTTCGGGCATATTACCTCAGGCTACGGGTTTTGGGGGCCGCCCCACCTCGAAACGGACAACCTGCCGAACACGGGCGATGAGCGGCGCGGCACACGCGAACGCGGCGACAACCCGGACGCGCATCATGCGGCGGTGGCGCGTGTTGCCGTCTTGTTGGAGGGACGTGACGGGGGCGGCGCGCCCACCGGAGAGTGGGTGGAAACGGCGGCGCGCAGCCTTGACTATGCGCTGGGCGAGGGGCGGCGCGGATTGTGGCAATTAAGCACGGCCATTGACCTGTTTCTGGTTACCGGCAACGAAAAATACCGCGAACTGGCGGCGTCGCTTATGGAAGAAGTAAATGAAATCAATGTGATGCGCGTCGAAATAACGCGCCGCTACGATGCCGCCTTCGGCACGAATCACGCGGACGCGCTGCGCGACGCCGTGCTGGAACGCACTGAGGCCATGCTCGCCAACGCCGCAAATCCCTTCGGCGTGTATACTTTCGGTCCGCCGGAAAACCCGAATTTTTTCAATACCCCCGCTGATCAAGGCGGCTGGCACGTGGGCACGAGCAGCCATCTGCTTGAGGCGGCGGCATTCGTGGCGATGGCGTATCAGTATGAGCCCGACCCGCAATTCCTGCGGTTCGTGTGGGACCAGTTCAACTGGACACTCGGCATGAATCCCTGCAACATCAGCCTGATGGAAGGCGCGGGCAGCGCTTTTGCTCCCACGTATCATCATCGCTACACCTTTGCGGGCGTGCCCCGCGGCGCCGTGCCCGGCGGCGTGGTGAACGGCGTCACATGGCGCTCCGTCGGCGACGACCGGCCTTTCTTCGACATGAGCGGCGTGGACATCCCCGCCTACGAATCCAACGAAGTCTGGCTGCCCCACAACACCGCCTATCTGAACGCGCTGGCGAACCTCATGGCGGTGTCTGACTGACCCGCCTGCGTGATAAAACGGCTCGCCTTCCGGATAATCCCCACAATGAACAACACACGCGCCGCGACGCAAGGCGTTTCATTTTTTCGACACAACCTTCAACGTCGGATGCGCGAACAAGCCGCAGGGCTTGAGCACGTAAGCGTCCGTCCAGTCGGCGCCTTCCGTGGCAAAGCTGCCGGGGCCGATCCACTGCGGTTCCGGATTCGTCTGGTGGAGCGGGCCGAAACAGTTCCTTCGGCTGCCGAAAAGCGTCAGCGTAATCTCATTGGTGTTTTGGCATAGATGCTCTGTTATGTCAACTTCATACGGCGGCCATGACAAATAACCCGCATGTTTCCCGTTTACCAACACGCGTACTGTAACCCCTTTGAATTCATGCGCCTCCAGTCGGACGCGCTCGCCTTTTCCGGGTTTAACGGTGGTTTTATAGCGGTACGCCACAGCGCCGCCGTAAAACGGCATGTTTTGCCTGCGCCAATCACCAATACCGAGAGATGACGGCGCGGTAATCGTGGCGCGCTTCTCACCGGCAACGACGCCGAATTCACCCAGGAGATACATCGCTTCAAGGTCGTCGTCGCAGCGGAAATCCAGCGACGCTTCGAGGATGTTCTCGCCCTTGCGCAGCGCCGATATGTCCAGCGGAATCATGCGTATGGCGGGGTCCACCCACCAGCCAGTGTCCGCATCCGTGGCGATATCGTGCCCGTTCAAGGAAAGCACAAAACGGCGGGGAGTTTCCACGGCGAGATGGAGCGCGCCGGCGGGCAACGCGGCCACGTCAAAAGCAAACCGCAACGTTACGAGCCGCCTTGGCTCGTCAGGGCCGATTATCCGCGCCCAGGGCTGCGTCATCTCACCGCCGCGCCGCGGCTGCCCCATGGCGTCACGCACGGCGCGGTCTATTTGTAATATCTCTGTGGGCGCGTGAAAAGCGCCCTTCTCGCCGATGCGGTAGGACGCATAATCCAGCACACACACATTGGGTTCCGTTCGCTGGACAGCGGTAAGCGCCTTGTCGCTGAAAGTGGTCTTTCGCGCCTGCCTCCACTCGGCGGCTTTTGGGATGCGTCCTTCCGGCGCCGGTTCAATTACGAAAAGGCGGCTGCCAACGGGCGGGAGAGATGTTGTGAACAATGTCCAAAAACCAACCTTTCGGGAGGGGATAATGCGGCGTTCGCCGGTGCGCAAGTCATATTCGACAACCTTGCCCTCAGCCTGCAAACGCACCTCGACCGTTTCGTACGCGCGTTCCCTGTCCGTATTGCACACAAAGAGGA
>DSBB01000398.1 GCA_011046175.1 Candidatus Hydrogenedentota bacterium
AATGGAAACCGTCGGCGCCACTGAGATGAAACGCATGAACGCTGCGGAAAGACATGGAGAAGTCAAATTTGAAGGCGAAGGCGTGCGCGGTCAATATCATAAGGAAGTGAAGGTATATGAGTCCTATTATCCCCTTGATGTGCAGGCAATAACCGGCGGCGGCACGCGTGAGCGCGGCTTCACCGGACTGATTGAATACCGCTATCGTATTTTCAGAGGCGCGCCGAAAAGTTCAAGCGCCGCGGCAGCGGCCGAATCCGCTTCAATTCCCACAGATACGGAAGGAAAAGAGATATATCGCTATAATTTCTCGACCGGCGGCGTATGGGACGGCGCAAGCGGCGAACGCACCAGACGTTAATGGCGCCGCAAGGCTGGAATATGTTGGCAGTGACGGTAAAGTAACACGGAAATGGAAATCAACTTTTTCAAAATAACCGTAATCGCGCTTTTGTTGCCCGGAATACCCGTTTTAGCGGACGCAACCGGCGCGGCTGATGATGTCCCCAAAATATATGTGGTGGAAGCCGACGCGCCTAATCAGGCTGTATTAACAGCGCTCCTGAATTCCGATTTCACCATAGACAATCTCTCAGGAAATACGCTGACTCTTTATCTTGACGCAGATGAATATAATCAGGTTATGCACATGGGGTGTTCCGTTCGCGTCATTGAAATTCAATCCCGTGTTGACGCGCTCACAAAAGCGACCGGATACACCACGCCCGACGATATAGCGTCGTTGTTCGCGCAGTACGCGGAAACCTATCCGGAATTATGCAGGGTCTACACGCTGGGACAATCGGTACAGGGCCGTGAACTGTGGGCAATCAAGATTACGCCCGCCCCGGACGTCCCCGCGGATAAGCCCGCCGTAAAATATATTGCCACCATTCACGGTGATGAACCCATAGGCACAGAATTGTGCATGTTCTTTGCCGAAGAATTGCTTGCAGAGTATGGTGTTGACCCCTATATCACCGATTTCCTGGATAGAACAATCATCTGGTTGGTTCCCATGATGAATCCGGATGGGTTTGTAAGCTACATGCGTTATAACGCCAACTACGTTGACCTGAACCGTGTTTTCCCCGCATACCCGGACGATTTTACGGGCACCTGGTTTGACGGCGAACCACTTGGCGACGCAGGCCGTCAGCCTGAGGTGGCGCACATCATGCGCTGGAGCGCAACAAACCATTTTTCGTTGTCCGCAAATTTTCATTCGGGCGCACTCGTGGTAAATTACCCCTATGACAACGAGCCGGGCATTCCGAGTGGAACAGAGGCGCCCTCGCCGGATGATTCTTTGTTCCAATATATTTCCCTGCAATACGCCATGCATAACCCGCCGATGTACAACAGCGAGGTGTTTGAGCAGGGGATTGTGAACGGATCGGATTGGTACAGCATCACCGGCGGCATGATGGACTGGAACTACAGGTTCATGGGGTGTCCGGAAGTAACAATAGAGCTTTCAGACACGAAACGGCCGCTGCCTTCCTCGATCCCCCAGTTTTGGGCGGACAATCGGGACGCCATGTACGCCTATGCCGAAACGGCGCATATCGGCATACGCGGCGTTATCCGTGATCGAAACACCGAAGCGCCCGTATGGGCAAAGATACTGTTGGCAGGCAACACGCAGCCTGTTTTTTCAAACGCTGATTTTGGAAATTATCACCGGCTCGCATTGTCCGGCGCGTACGATCTTTCTTTTCATGCCGAAGACTACATCAGCTACCATGTGGACAACGTGATGGTGAATGGAGGTACCGCAACCCGCGTGGACATAAGCATGTCGGACGGTGATATTAACGGCGACGGCGTGAGGAATGGCGCGGATGTCCAGATGGTGGTTGACGCCGTACTCGGAAGGCCCGTTTCCTACAACGCGGATGTTGACGGACGCGGCTTGTCGGCTACGGACATACAGGCGGTTATAAACAAAACGGCAATGTAAAAATGGGACTCTCGACACAGCCGCAACGGGGGAGAGGAGAATAGACGTATTCCGGGCTATCGGACTCGCGCACACCACGTCCCGCCACGCTCGAACCGTTTTCAGGAAACTCCTCTCCCAGAAAGGCAGACAGCATCTCCCAAAACGCAAGGCGTCCCTCGCCTTTTTTCGTTGGAGCACTTAACTTATCCGCGGCGCCGGTAAACATCTTCGGGAAACGTTCCGCCAACGCGCCGAACCATCCACTGCCGTAGGCAACCATAACCGGAAACAGCGTTTCGCCGTAGTATTGTAGAAGGTGCGCCTCCATAGCCGTCCCGTCGGGATGGACAACAGGATAACAATAGGGAGTTTTTTTCCCGCGATGGGTAAAGAGAAACCGACCTGTAATGTGCAGGCCATCCGCGCCGTTTGACACACTATGCCCGTCCACAACATGCCGTCCACGCGGATTTGGACAGGGCCGCCACTCATCAAGAGCGGCAAGCCGGTTCCATGCAAAAGTGTTTCCCATGCGGTCGGTCAGATCAAAGTAATCGCCCCACCATGCCGTGTGGTAGCGAATACTGCCGTCAAACATCATATTGAACGTATTCGGCAATGTCTCAACTTCGCCGTCGTCAAACAATGTGGCGGTTGTTTGCGCGTCAACCGGCCCTTCCGCATAACAAATCTCGCCCCAGAACGAGGAACGATAATAAGCGCTCCAAGCTAATGCGTCCATGTAGCCCATAAGCGTGTCGGGCGTATTGAAAATACGCGCTTCCAGCGCGGCGCGCGTGAATGCGTCCAGCCGCGCTGTAGAGGTGGGCGCAAGATCAAAAGGAAGTACGGGCTGTGTATTGCGGCTCGTCACCGCCTCCAGCGCCTCGGTAAAAAAAGCGTCCCAATATACTTCAAAATGGCAACTGTTCAATACGTGAGACACGCTGAAAACATGCAACGGACTTGTCATATCCTGTAACACGTGGAACATGCGCCCCGCAAGACGCCAGGCTCGTTTGTGATTCGCGCTTGAAAAATTCCCCCCATCATACAATGTGTCCAGCCGATTCAAAAGACGTTCAACGTAAAGGCGCGCCGAGCCGCCAAAACCGCGGCGGCCCACAAAACCGCGTTCCGTGAGGGGATTATAGGCATGGTTAACCGGCATGAACGCGAAGTCCTCGCAAACAACCCACTTCGCAAGAACATCCACAGACGATTGGCTGATTTTCAGCGTGTCCGGCTGCGCATTATGCAACGCAGCAACATAGCGCGCCATGCCGCGATGTATCTCAAAGAAATGTTTGTTTCCCACGGCGCCGGCATTTGCCTGCGCATGGGGGGGAAGAGAAGATATTCCCCCCGCTTCGGCAAGCAGCAGGACAAGCAGCCGCGCAAAACTCATTTCACCCAGAAGCGTCGGCTCCCGCGACAAAAGCGCCAACGCTGACACACCCGCCGCCTTGTTCCGGCGCAACGCGTATTGCGCGCCCTGCCATCGTTCAATATCATCTTCCGCGTCGAGCCATACATGCGCCTGCGCAGACGCATCAGCAAGGGACCGGGAATGTCGCGCCCGCAACGCAAGCCGCGCCGCGCGCGCCGCAGCGGTATTTTTCTCTTGCTGTGCGGCGGCCTCAAGTAATGTTTTACACCGGGAATCGTCAAAAAGACCCAAAACACAA
The DNA here is from genome assembly GCA_011046175.1 of Candidatus Hydrogenedentota bacterium. Taxonomy (GTDB): domain Bacteria; phylum Hydrogenedentota; class Hydrogenedentia; order Hydrogenedentales; family CAITNO01; genus SLFT01. The sequence continues at coordinate 3,634 of DSBB01000398.1, forward strand.
TAAGCTTCCTGCCGCACAAGGTAGTCGTCGTCCGACGCCAATGAGACCATTAAATCCGGCGCTATATCCCGGGCGTGTTCAAGAAGTAGACGGGCCGCATAAATTCTGGTCAACGCGTCTTCGTGCATGAGGACAGTTTCGAGGTCGTCCATGACGCTGGATAAATCGGACGCCATAAGCGCAATCAACGCTGTTCGACTCAAAACGGGCGACTTCGCATTTTGCGCCATTGCAAGCAACGCGCTTACGGCGGATTCGCCAAGGGGAAGACAGGATACGGCGTAACACGCGCCGATTCTTGCCTGGGGATGGGCGTCATCATCACAGGCCAGTGTAAGCAACGTCCTCCGATGCCGTTCCGGATGCGTCCATCGCAATGACCGCGCCAAAACATATTGCTCCCAAGGCGAGCCGTGGCGCAGTTTGTGCTCCAGGTAAGGCGCGGCTTCCTCCGCACGCAACAGAAGCGCGACCTCACCCCATATTGATGATTTTTCTTCCCCTCCGATGATGGCTGCAAGTAGTTCAGGTACCGGCATGGTCATACAGGGGTTATCCCGAAAAGCGGCCATAACCGCGTCGCCGCTTGAGGATATATCGCGATGCGCATGAGAAACGGTCTGTTTGTGTTGGACGTTGAAAACATGTTTCGGGCCCAACTCCTCCGCCTGCATTGAATGGCCGGTTATAGTAACAGGCCGCCGCGGAATGCCTGAGCCGTATTTCTCCCCGACAATTCGAGATACAGACGGGGTGAATAACAATACAAGCGCAACCAGTAAAACGCCTGCCACCGCTTTGTAATACAGCGGTTCCCGCCGTTGATTATCGCCGTCGCCCGCTCCCGTCCTTTTATTCATTCCACTGTTACCAATCCGCGCAATGCCTCCATGCGTTTTTCGCCTATACCGTGAACCGCTTCGAGTTCGTCAACCGTTCGGAAGGGTTGTATTTTCCGGTAAGCATCTATTTTTTCCGCGGTTTTAGGTCCCACCCCGGGTAATTTTTGCAGTTCAGCAAGCGTCGCATGGTTGAGATTGATTAAGTTTGAGGCGCCGCTCCGCTCCGGTTGAGCATCTGAACTGTCAAGCCCAAGCCGGGGCGCTTCGTGAACGGCCGTGTCCGCGCGCTTGCTTAAAACCGGCGGCGCGTTTTGCGCCCAACCGCTGCGCGTATATCGGGCGGGATTGCTCTCCGCGGCGCCGGGGGTGCGCCGCGCCACCAGTGAGTGCCGCTCCTGATGCCGAAATACCTTGAACGGGATACAAAGAGTGGTATTATCCATCAACCGGGCGGCAATGTTGATGTCGTCCAGGTCGGCATCCTCGGTAACGCCGCCCGCGGCGCGTATGCCGTCCTGAACACGGGCGTTTTCTTCAAAGTCATACACGCCGGGACGCCTTACCGCGCCATTCACGGCAACAACCAGTGCAGGAGCGCGACGTTGCCCGGGCAACTCAATGAAGTGCGTCGTTTCCGGCTGTTGCGCCGCCCCCCGGGGTATTTCGTTTTCACTTTCAATTTGATATTTCGCCACCACGTCAAACGGTTCTTCCCGGATGTTCTCATACGTATCCGGGCCATTCAAAAGGCGCCCCGCCATCGTTGCGCCGCCCCAGCCGAGCAGGGCGCCGCATGTCAATGTAACAACCGGGAGAATTATTGATGACCGATTCAAATATTTTCCTTTCCCATAAG
>DSBB01000536.1 GCA_011046175.1 Candidatus Hydrogenedentota bacterium
CCTTTCTGGTTGTGGTGGATGGTTTGGGGCTGTGTTATAATTCTGTTGTCGAACACAGGAGTGAAAGAAATGACGTACAAAGGACATGTCCGAAACGGGGCAATCGTGTTAGAGAATACAGGAGAATACAGGGACAGACTACGGATTTACAGTGAGCAGAGTAGCGCAGAAAAAATACAACAATCAATTTAATCCGTAGTCTGTCCCTGTATTCTCGTATTCTACGAGTACCTCGCCAAACTCGTGGAAGAAAAGCCGGGAACGGCAGGCGGGAAAAAGGAGCACGCCCAAGAAGCGCCAAAACATACGGAAAAGAAAACAGACACAGAGAAATAGAACCGCCAAGCGGCGGCGCAGACATAAGAGAGATGCCTTTGCCCAATGCCAGCGACCGACAATTACATGTCAAATCCCATGAATTCCCCTGTGCGCTACTTGATGTCTGCGTGATAGTCCTGCAGCGACTTTACATCGGCAGCGCCGTTGATCTTGTCGGCAATGCCGCGGGCGGCGGCAAGGGCCGCGGCGGTGGTGGTGATGTAGGGTATCTTGTACTTGATGGCGGATTTGCGTATGTACGAGTCGTCGCTCTGGCTGCGTTTGCCGCCGGGCGTGTTGATGATCAGGTGAATGTCGCCGTTCTTGATCACGTCCACCAGATGGGGACGTCCCTCGCGCATTTTGAGCACCACTTCGGCGTCAATGCCGTTTTCTTCGAGGAACTGCGCCGTGCCGCCGGTGGCGTATATCTTGAAGCCGAGCGCCGCCAGTTGCCGTGCCGGTTCGAGCACGGCGGGCTTGTCCGGGTCGGCGACGGTAATCAGCACGGCGCCCTCCACCGGCAGCCGCATCTGCGTGGCTTCCTGCGCCTTGTAATAGGCCATGCCGAAGGTGTCCGCCATGCCGAGCACTTCGCCGGTGGAACGCATTTCAGGGCCGAGCACGGGATCCACTTCGGGAAACATGTTGAAGGGGAACACCGCTTCCTTCACGCCGTAGTGGGGGATGTGTTTGTGGGTCAGGTTCATATCGGTCAACTTCTTGCCGAGCATCAACTCCGTGGCGACCGCCGCCATGGGGATGTTGCACACCTTCGACACGAGCGGCACGGTGCGCGACGCGCGCGGGTTCGCCTCAAGAATGTACACCGTGTCGTTGGCGATGGCGTACTGGATATTCATGAGACCGCATACCTTGAGTTCCACGGCAATGCGGCGCGTGTATTCGTTGATGGTGTCAATGTGTTTGGGCGGCACGCTGATGGGCGGAATGACGCAGGCGGAGTCGCCGGAATGCACGCCCGCCAGCTCGATGTGCTCCATGATGGCGGGCACAAAGGCGTCCTCGCCATCAGCGATGGCGTCCGCTTCGACTTCAATCGCGTTTTCCAAATACTTGTCAATGAGGATGGGGCGCTCCGGCGTTACCTCGACCGCCGCCGCCATGTACTCGCGTAGCGTGTCGTCGTCATACACGATTTCCATGCCGCGCCCGCCCAGCACATACGAGGGGCGCACGATGACCGGGTAGCCGATGTCCGCGGCGATGGCCAGCGATTCATCAAGCGTTACCGCCATGCCCGCGTCGGGCTGGGGTATGCCGAGTTTCTGCATGACGCCCCGGAACCGGTCGCGGTCTTCCGCAAGGTCAATGGTCTCGACCGTGGTGCCGAGGATGGGCACGCCCGCCGCCGCCAGTTCGCCCGCGATGTTCAACGGCGTCTGACCGCCGAATTGGACAATCGCGCCAATGGGCTTTTCCTTTTCGTAGATGCTCAACACGTCCTCAACCGTAAGCGGCTCGAAGTAAAGACGGCTCGACGTGTCGTAGTCCGTGGACACGGTTTCGGGATTGCAGTTGACCATGATGGCGTCGTACCCGTGATCGCGCAGCGAAAAGGCCGCATGAACGCAGCAGTAGTCGAATTCGATGCCCTGCCCGATGCGGTTGGGGCCGCCGCCGAGTACCAGCACCTTCTTGCCTTCCTGGGGCGGCACTTTGTCCGGCGCATTGTAAGTGGAGAAATAATAGGCGGCGTCTTCCACGCCGCTCACCGGCACCGGCTCCCACGCTTCGACAACGCCCAGCCGCAGGCGGTTTGCGCGAATCTTTGTTTCAGGCAACGCCAGCAGTTTCGCCAGATAGCAGTCGGCGAACCCGTCTTTCTTCGCCTGGATGAATAATTCATCCGGCGGCATTGCGCCTTTGTGCTTCAGAAGTTCCTCTTCCAGTTCCACCAGTTCCTTCATCTGCTGGATGAACCAACGGTTGATGCTGGTGCGCCGACGCAGGTCTTCCACATCCGCGCCCTTGCGCAGCGCCTCGTACATTTGAAACTGCCGCTCACTCGTGGCGGTGTTCAACAGCGTCAGCAGCTCTTCCAGCGGCAGGTTGTTGAAGTTCTTCGCGAAGCCCAGTCCGTGCCGCCCCCTTTCCAGCGAACGGATGGCTTTCTGGAACGCCTCCTTGTAGTTCTTGCCGATGCTCATTACCTCGCCCACGGCGCGCATCTGCGTGCCGAGTTTGTCTTCGATGCCCCGGAACTTCTCGAAGGCCCAGCGTGCAAACTTCACCACCACATAGTCGCCGGAAGGCGTGTATTTGTCCAGGGTGCCGTCGCGCCAGTAAGGTATTTCGTCAAGGGTAAGTCCGGCGGCGAGTTTGGCCGAGACCATCGCAATGGGGAAGCCCGTCGCCTTGGACGCAAGCGCGCTGGAACGCGACGTGCGCGGATTGATTTCAATCACCACCACGCGGTCGCTTACCGGGTCATGGGCAAACTGCACGTTCGTGCCGCCAATGACCTGTATCGCTTCCACGATATCGTAGGAATGCTTTTGCAGCCGCTTCTGCAGCGACTCGGGAACGGTCAGCATGGGCGCGGTGCAATAGGAATCGCCCGTATGCACACCCATGGCGTCCACATTTTCGATAAAGCAAACGGTGATCATCTGATTCTTGGCGTCGCGCACCACCTCGAGCTCGAGTTCCTCCCAGCCGAGAACGGATTCTTCAATTAATACCTGCCCCACAAGGCTCACCGCGAGTCCGCGCGCCGCCACAGTCTGTAATTCCTGAAGGTTGTACACCAGTCCGCCGCCCGTGCCGCCCATGGTGTACGCCGGACGCACCACCACCGGGTAACCGAGCTCCGCGGCAATCGCTTCCGCCTGTTCCACGGTATAGGCCAGCTCGCTGCGCGGCATTTCGATGCCCAGTTTATCCATCGTTTCCTTGAAAGCGCGCCGATCTTCGCCCCGCTCGATGGCGTCCAGTTTCACGCCGATGACCTGTACGTTGTATTTATCGAGCACGCCCGCTTTGGCCAGTTCCGAAGACAGGTTCAGGCCGGACTGACCGCCCAGGTTCGGAAGCAGCGCGTCGGGACGCTCCTTCTCAATGATCTTCGATAGCGTTTCCACGTTCAGCGGCTCCACGTATGTGGCGTCGGCCATGCCGGGATCGGTCATGATCGTAGCGGGATTCGAGTTGACCAGCACCGTCTCATAGCCCAGCGCGCGCAACGCCTTGCAGGCTTGTGTGCCCGAATAATCAAATTCACACGCTTGACCGATAATAATCGGCCCCGACCCAATAATCATGACTTTGTGGATATCATCGCGGCGCGGCATAGGGGTATTCCTTTCCTGAATGCTGCTGATGAAGATGGTTCCAGACAACCACCTCCGATTGAATGGCAAAGTAACGCAATGCGCTTCCCAACGACGCGCACATTAAACGGGAATCAGGGGGAGAATTTCAAGTCGAACACTGAACGGCCTTTTCCGCCGGATATGAAACCTGTTAATACCATGGGAATCGCGAATGGTATCGTTTCAATATCAAGGGATATAAGCGGAAGAAAAGGAGCGAGAGAGAGACAGGTTGGCGTTGTCCCGTTACAAATAATGGAATTGTGTATAATGAACGGGCAAAAGGCCAAAAAGAGCGCAGCCATTGATGAACGTCGCGCCGGAGACGGCAAAAAAGAAGAGACTGATCAAAACGTTATGTTGATACGAGAACAACTGGAACAGCGCGAGTATGATCTGCTGCGGCCGTATGCGGCGCATGCGCGAGAGACCCGGGGGCGCGCGGAGCCCGAGGAAGAGGACCCCTATCGCACCGCGTTTCAGCGGGATCGCGACCGCATCTTGCATACCAAGGCGTTCCGGCGTTTAAAGCGTAAGACGCAGGTGTTTCTCGCGCCGAAGGATGACCATTACCGGACGCGGCTGACGCACACGCTCGAGGTGTCCCAGATTGCGCGCACCGTTGCGCGCGCATTGTTTCTGAACGAAGACTTGGTGGAGGCGATTGCGATGGGGCACGATTTGGGACACACCCCTTTCGGCCACGCCGGTGAGACGGTGTTGAACGAGTTGTACGCGCCGGGGTTCAAGCATTATGAGCAAAGTTTGCGCGTGGTGGATGTGCTCGAGAGGAGACACGACAAGCCCGGCCTGAACCTGACGGCGGAAGTGCGTGAAGGCATTCTGCATCATTCATTGGGCAAGCGGCTTCTTTACGGCGAAACGGCGCCGCAGAACATGGCGTCGGAAAGTCTTGTGGTCAGCATTGCGGACGCCATCGCCTATATCAACCATGACATTGACGACGCGCTTCGGGCGGGGGTTATCACATTGTCGCAACTGCCCGCCGCCGCCGCGAAACGGTTGGGCGACGCCGGCTCCGAACGAATAGACGCGATGGTGGTGGGTCTTATCAGGGGCAGTCGGGACGGCGAAATCGGCCTGGAGCCGGATGTTCGCGCCGCCATGGCGGAACTGCGCGAATTTTTATATAAAGACGTGTACCCCTGCGACGCCATTGAAGCCGAAATACGCAATGCGCGGCGCATTGTGCGCGAGCTCTACTTGCACCTGCTCGAACATCCCAATGACGACATTATCAAGGACCCCGCCGAAGACGCCCTCGAGCGCCGCGCCGTGGATTTTGTGGCGGGCATGACCGATGAATACGCCATACGCCTGCACCGAACCCTATTACAGCCTCGTTCCTGGGCGTTGTAATGTCTGCCGGCAATCGTTGCCCTGCATGTTGTTGCGCTGTTCCCTCTATTTCATGAAATAGCCGGACACGCGCCACGTCCCGTCGTCGTCACGCATGGGGGTAATGGTCTCGACGGCGGATTTCTTGTTCTCGAAGGACGCCCGGTATTGGATGACCACGTATTCGCCGTCCGGGGCGCCGGGCATCGCGGTGCGATAACGCAGCGAACGCGCCTCTCTTGAGATGTTTTTGCCGAGCGGTTTCCGCAGAGATTGCATGGTGTCAACCCATTTTTCCTTTGAAACGGCGCCCCGGAA
>DSBB01000143.1 GCA_011046175.1 Candidatus Hydrogenedentota bacterium
GTTGAAGGTGAAGGCGAACCCGTTGAAGGTGAAGGCGAACCCGTTGAAGGTGAAGGCGAACCCGTTGAAGGCGAAGGCGAACCCGTTGAAGGTGAAGGCGAACCCGTTGAAGGCGAAGGCGAACCCGCGGAAGGTGAAGGCGAACCCGTTGAAGGCGAAGGCGAACCCGCTGAAGGTGAAGGTGAACCCGCGGAAGGTGAAGGCGAACCCGTTGAAGGCGAAGGTGAACCCGCTGAAGGTGAAGGCGAACCCGCTGAAGGTGAAGGCGAACCCGCTGAAGGTGAAGGCGAACCGGAAGGAATTCAGGCGTTTTACAGCATGTCCGCCGCTACAGGCGATCCGCCGCTGCTTGTCTCATTCACAGATGAATCGGTCACAGACATCGGTGATATAGAAACTTGGGCGTGGGATTTCGGCGATGGCGCTGTCAGCGACGCACAGCATCCCGAGCATATCTATGAAGACCCGGGCTACTATGCGGTGAAACTGACCGTGACAAGCCCTGCCGGCGCGTCCACCTTGTTGGTTGATCCGGCAGTGGTGGTCAATCTTTCGGACGGAACGCCGCCGCCCGACCCTGCTGAGCAATTGCCGCGTCCCCTTGCCGCATCGTTATCCGGCGGGTTGATGCTTGGCGCTCCCGAGGACGAGGGCGAAGGCGAGGGCGAAAAAGCCGCCGGTCATGGCATAAAAAGCGTTGACGGCCCGCTGTTCTTGCGCACCATCGGCGGAACTGTCGCCGTTGACGAGGAAACCGGCGCGTTTGATGAGTTGCCGGCGGTAGGCGAAAACGTCAGCCAGGCGGTTTACATGGAAAACGAAGCCGGCGTCTTGCTGGGTGTGGCCTATCTGCCGCCTGTGTCCGCGCAGAAGGCCGACGGGGTTACGTTTGACGCAGACGCTTTCGCGCTCGGGCTTATCCGCTTCCATCCCTATATCAACGTGTTGGCGCCCCAGCATGAAGCGTTGATCATGCAGGCCGTTATGGAACACCCCGACTACCCCGCCTTTGCGGCGAGTATTGTCACTGTCATCACCGACGCCGATTACGCCGGACTTTCCTTCGCAAATCATCCCGAACTCTTTGAAGACGCGCTGCGCATCGGCTTCGAGGCCATGTATGCCCTGGACGAAGAAGAGGAAAAGGAAGTTTCGGGAAAACATGACAAATCGGATGCCTTATTCATGCTTAACGTCCTGGACGCGCCAGGACCTGAAGTTACCCTGGTCAATCCATACTTGTGTTTCTACGGCGTGGATTTCGGCGTCGGAAACGTCTACCCCACCGTGTTGCGCGGACCCAAACGCGCCTACTCCCCCGAAGTATGGTATAAACCCTGGACGCTTTCAATGACGCCGCCTTATCAGAGAAACCACAGGCTGCCCGAAGGGCCGTTTACCGTTACCTTTCACAAAGGAATGAACGCCAGTGTGCCCGGTTGGAGCGACGTGAGCACAGCGCAAGGGCTTGCCACATGGGCCAACTTTACCAAGTTGTGTATGGCAGCGCTGAAATCAATGGGACTTTTCATGCCGGTGGAAGATAATCACATCGAGCGTTTTCTCGCCACCGCGCCCAACCCCGATTTTGACATCATGGAAATAGTCGTCGCCATGAGCAATGAAATCAGCTCCTTTGAAATTGTTGCGGCGGTTGCCGGGTGGCTGGCCACCCCAGAGAACTGGAACAAGTTCGCCGCATGGGTGTGGCGTGCGACCGTGACAAACGAACAACTGGCATTGCATCATGATCAGGTCGGCGCCGCGCTGCTGCACGCGGACAAACTATTACATGGCTTCCGCCGGGCGTTCTCCTACGCAAGCACCTACGTGCTCCTGCCTGAACGGGTGAGCAATCAATACGTGCCCTTTTTATATGATCTGCTCTTTGGCGCCCCGCCAACCCAAACCGTAACCTTTTTTCATGAACACTACGCGCTGCAGGATATGGACGCGCTGATTCCGCCTTATGCGTTTTTCAATGTTGATTCGCTCAACCCGCTCCCCTTCGACAGCATCAACTTCGATACGGCGGGCTCCACGCCGAGAATGTGGGGGAACAAGGATGCGAAGTCGGATGGACTCGAGTTCCGGTGGGACTTCAATGGCAACGGCCAGTGGAACACCGGATGGAGCGCCAATGCTACGGAACAGTTCGCCTACGCCACGCCCGGCGTATACCGCCCGCGACTCGAAGCGCGTGATGCGAATGGGCTCACAGCAATATACGCCCGCGACCTGCCCGTAGGCGAACGGGAAGATTTTTGGGCGCCGCCAGTGCTACCCGGCGAAATGCTCCCCGTGCCCGCTGGCTGGTTCGAGATGGGGCGGCCGTATACGGACACGGGCGACAGCTTTGAAGTGCCGGTGCATGACGTGTATCTGGACGCGTACCAGATCGGCAAATATCCGGTGACGAATCAGGAATACGCGGACGTATTGAACTGGGCGCTGGCGGCAGGCTACCTGACCAATTCCAGCGGCGGCGCTTATACGGGCGGGCTGGTCTACGCCTACGGCCTGCCTATCGCCGACACAGCGAGCAACAGCGATTATTCGCAGATTACCTACAGCGGCGGCGTGTTCGGTGTGCGCAGTCGGACGGGCCACAACAGCCAGAGTTTTTCCATGGCCGACCATCCCATGGTGCGGGTGTCATGGTACGGCGCGGTGGCCTATTGCAACTGGTTGAGCACTATAAACGGATTGCAGCCCTGTTACGACACGTCGAACTGGACGCGCTATGAACCTGCGCGCAACGGCTACCGCCTGCCCACTGAGGCGGAGTGGGAACGCGCGGCGGCTTGGGACGGCAGTAAGCACTGGCGCTACGGCATGACCAGTGACACGATTGACATTACCCGCGCGAACTACTATGACGGCAGTCACGCGAACCCGCTGGGGCTGACGAGTACGCCGTACACGTCGCCTGTGGGCTGGTATAACGGGGTGAATCCGGCGCGGCTGAGCGCCCCCGGCACGTTGACTGTGAATGCGACGAGTCCCGTGGGCGCGTATGACATGAGCGGGAACGTGTGGGAGTGGTGCCACGACTGGTGGTATCGGGTGTACACGACAGACCCGGTGAGCAACCCTACCGGCCCGGGTTCGGGTTCTTACCGGGTGCTTCGCGGCGGGTACTGGGGCAACGATGCCCCCTACTGCCGCGCCGCCCACCGCGGCCGCTACTACCCGGACGATCGCTACAGCAGCAACGGGTTCCGTGTTGCGCGTGCCTCGGACTAACTCGATTTGTACTCTTTTTTCTTTACCCTTTATCCCGCGCGAAAGGCAACGGAATGAATGACATTCGCCTATTTGATTTGCCCGATCTTACGGACAGGGATTTCACGAAACACAACGACGCGACAAAGGCGTTGTGGAAGGCGTTTGACGAAAATACGCACACCCGCGTGCCGGTGCGGTTTGGCACGAATCCGCGCATGTTGATGCAGGACCCGGCGTACAACACGAACGGCGTCACCTATCAGGAATACATGAGCGATCCGGAGTTGATGGGACAGGGCGTATTGGAGTGGCTTTACTGGTCGCGGTTCCTGCTGCCGGGTGATGATGAGAAAGGACTGCCGGAATACTGGCAGATTCATATTGATTTTGAGAACATCTATGACGCGGCTTGGTTCGGCGCGCCCATTTATTTCCATGACGACCAGGTGCCCTATGCCGCGCCGATGCTGCAGGATGACAATAAGCGGATGCTCTTTGACAAGGGCATTCCCGACTCCTTTGCCGGCGAATGGGCGGCGCGCGCCCTGCAGTTCATCGCGCATTTCGAGAAGAAGAGCAAGGCGGGCTGGACGTTTCTGGGCAGGCCGGTGAAAGCGCCGGACGCCGCGCCGTTCATGGGCACGGACGGCGCGTTCACCGCGGCGGCGGCGTTGCGCGGCGCGACGGCGCTCTGCGCCGACCTGCTGCTGGACCCCGATTATGTGGAGGAATTGCTTGATTATCTTACGGACGCGATTATTGCGCGTATGAAAGCATGGCGCAACCATTTCGGACAGCCGGAGCAGATGGACAACTTCGGCACCGCCGATGACTCCGTGGAAATGTTGTCCGCGGAACAATACCGGCACTTTGTGCTGCCGCGACACCGGCGCCTGTACGAGGCCTTTGGCGCGCAAGGCAAGCGCGGCATCCACCTCTGCGGCAATGCGCAACGCCTTTTCCCTGTTCTCAAGAATGAATTAAACGTTACCGAATATGACACGGGTTTCCCGATTGACTTCGCGCTGTTCCGCAAGGAAATGGGGACGGACGTCCTGATAGCGGGCGGGCCCGCCGCGCCGTTTTTTGTGGAACCGACGCCGGAGGCGCTGCTGCGGGAAACGGAGCGTATTTTGAAATCAGGCATCCTTGATGGCGGACGGTTTATCCTGCGCGAGGGCAACAACCTGCCGCCGCGAACGCCTTTGGCCAATTGCGCGGCGTTCTATGCTCTCGGAAGCAACTGGCGCATCCCGCGTTAGAGGTCGTTGCGTATGCGTCTTCATATTATCGAGGGAGAAGCCGGTTGCCGCTTCGCGGCTGACCGTCGCGCTGCGGCGGTCATTGTGGACGCCTTGCGCGCCAGCGCCACGGCGACGGCGCTGCTTTATCATGGCGCGACGAAACTACTTGTTACACGCGCGGTAGAAAATGCCTTCGTCTTGAAGGCAGAATATACGGATGCGCTGTTGTTCGGCGAGCGCGGCGGTCTGCCGCCGTCCGGCTTCGACTTCGGCAACAGCCCGTTGGAAGCCGCCCATGGGAAAGGCCGGCGCATCATTTTTACCACTACCACCGGCGCGGGACGCATGATTGAGGCATGGGGCGCAACGCCGCTGCTTATGGGAAGCACGGTGAACAGCGCGTATGTTGTACAATACCTGCTCAAGCGGAATGTTCAGGAAGTTGTGCTTGTTCCCGCAGGACTAATGAATGAACCGCACTTCGACGCGCAGGAAGACTGGGCGGCAGCGGCTCATATCGCGGAGCGTCTCTGCAATGCCGACCCAATGGAATGGGGCGAAGGGCATGAGCGGTTTCTGGCGTATTGGGAACGCATTCAAGCGGAAGGGCTACCGGCGCTCTTTGCGTCCGCGCCCCATGCGGATAAACTCCGCGCGGTGGGCAGGGACGAAGACATTGGCTGGTGCGCCCGGACAGACGTGTATGACGCCGCGCCTCTCGCGACGGAACAGCGTCCGTGGTGCGTAGTCGTGCGCAATGTGGGATGACAACAGGAGTATTTGATGGATAACACGCAAATAGCAGCGGCGCTTCACGAAATTGCGCTGCTGTTGGAAATCACGGGCGACAA
>DSBB01000142.1 GCA_011046175.1 Candidatus Hydrogenedentota bacterium
CCATAGAATGCCTGTTCCTGAAGCACCGCAAGCCCTGTCTCAGTTTTGCCATGAACAACGGCGCGCTGGTTCCCTGCGGTTGCGAGAACGACCTGAACGCGACGCTGTCGCTGATGCTTGGCGCAAATCTGTTCGGCGTGCCCGGCTTCCAGCACAACCCGGAATTCGACACGGTGGAGAACCTGTACTTCGGTTCACACTGCACCTGCACCCCGCAACTTCGCGGCGCAGGCCAAAACCCCGCTCCTTATGAACTGCGGCCTTTCTTTCACCAGATGCCCAAAACGCTCGCCTTGGACGTGAAATGGCCCGCCGACGAACCCGCCACGTTGTTCAAGTACCAACAGCCCCACGGCGAAAATGACGCATTGCTTCATGCGTGGGACGGACAGATTGTATCCTCGCCCGGCTGCCCGCCCACCGGCGGCTGCGCCACACGCGCTTTGGTCACATTTTTCGATGTCAAGGATATCTGCGAAGTCTATCCCGGCCCGCATCCGTCATTGTTCCACGGCAACCACGCAAAACGGGTCAAGACCTTTGCCCAACTCTACGGGATTGATATAAAAACAAACTGCTGAGGATATGAACCCAATCAAAGGAGAACAGCCATGACAACCGCATTGACGCTTGTACTGCTTGCGGCGTTTTCGCAGGTCGCCTATGAACCCACATGGGAAAGCTTGGACGCGCGTCCGAACCCGCAATGGTTCGAGGACGCAAAGTTCGGCATTTTCATCCACTGGGGCGTGTATTCCGTGCCCGCATGGGGTCCGAAGGAACGGTATTCGGAATGGTACTGGCATGACATGCAGAACAAGAACGGCGAGACTTGGAAGTTTCATGTAGAAACCTACGGTGAGGATTTCCACTATCAGGATTTTGCTCCCATGTTCAAGGCGGAGATGTATGATCCGGAGTTGTGGGCGGACATCTTCAAACGCTCCGGCGCGAAGTATGTGGTGCTTACCTCAAAACATCATGAGGGCTTCAGTCTCTGGCCGGATGACAACAACTGGAACTGGAACGCGCGCGACATCGGGCCGCATCGCGACCTGTTGGGCGACCTCACGGAAGCCGTGCGCGCCGAGGGTTTGCGCATGGGGTATTACTACTCCTTCTATGAGTGGTTCAATCCGATTTACCGGAGCGATGTTCATCGTTATGTTGACCAGTACATGCTTCCTCAGTTGAAAGACTTGGTGGAAAAATACAAACCTGATCTTGTGTGGCCGGACGGCGAATGGGACCATCCCGACACCACATGGCGTAGTACCGAGTTTCTGGCATGGCTTTTCAATGAATCTTCCGCGCCAAAAGATGTCGCCATCAATGATCGCTGGGGCAAGGGCGCGCGCAGCATCCACGGCGGGTTTGCCACTCCTGAATATCAGCATCGTTCAGAAGGACCGCTCATGAACGCGGGGCGGTTTGAAGAATGCCAGGGCATGGGCAAATCCTTTGGATATAACCGCAACGAAACCGCCGACGACTACCGCAGCACCACCCAATTGTTGCACCTGCTGATTGACACGGTAAGCCGCGGCGGCAATCTATTACTGGATATCGGCCCCACCGCCGACGGACGCATCCCGGAGATCATGCAGCAACGTCTGCTGGAAATGGGCGAATGGCTGGCCATAAACGGAGACGCCATCTATGGCACGACCAGCTGGGATGACGCGCCGGAAGTTGAAGATGTGCGTTTTACAACCAAAGGCGACACGGTTTATGCGATATGCCTCAAATGGCCGGGCGCGACACTGACACTGCCCAATGTGGTTGGCGCGTTAGGTGTACAAGCCGCCCTGTTGGGTTATGACGGCGTTCTTGAAACGGTTGTTGACGCCGGCACGGTAAGAGTGCAGCTTCCCTGCATCCCTGTAGACAGAATTCCCTGTGACCATGCATGGGTGTTTCGTTTGACAACCGACTGAATGGTCGGCATGGGCAGTATAGACAATATTGACAAGATGGCCATGCACATTGTGGCATGGATTGTGTCCCTCATGTTCATTCTGTCCATCAACCAAGGAAAACAGTCATGAAAATCGGCGTAAGTTCTTACAGTTATTCCCGACTTGTTCATAACGGTGTCATGACCGAACTGGACGTTATTCATAAGGCAAAGGAAATGGGCTTTGACGCCATCGAATTTGCGGGGTTTAACCTGCCCGAGGGCGAAACCGCGTTGTCCTTTGCTGAAAAGGCGCGCGCAACGTGTGAAGCGGTGGGGCTCGATGTCATCAACTATGCGGTTGGCGCGGATTTCATTCAGGGAAGCAACGGGAATCTGGCCGCTGAAATCGAGCGGGTCAAGGACGAGGCGCGCGTGGCCCACGCGCTGGGCGCGCCCGGAATGCGCCACGACGCAACGCGCGGTTTTCCCGCGGGGCATGTGGGCGCGAAAAGTTTTGACGCCGCACTGCCGCGTGTTGCCGATGGCTGCCGCGCTGTCACCGAATTCGCCGCGACACTGGGCGTACGCACCATGGTGGAAAACCACGGCTATTTCTGTCAGGACAGTGCCCGTGTGGAAAAATTGATCTGCGCTGTTAACCACCCCAACTTCGGCGCGTTGATTGATATAGGCAACTTTGCCTGTGCAGACGAGGATTGCGCTCAGGCAGTGGGCTGTCTGACGCCTTACGCGTTTCATGTTCATGCGAAAGATTTTCATTTGAAGCCGGGGACGCTTGCCAATCCGGGTGAGGGCTGGTTTTCCTCGCGTGCGGGCAATTATCTGCGCGGCGCAATTATCGGCCATGGCGATATACCCGTAGCGCAATGTTTGGTGATTTTGAAAAGCGCCGGCTATGACGGCCCATTATCCATTGAGTTCGAGGGCATGGAAGAGCCTGTTTTGGGCATTGATCTGGGACTGAAAAATCTAAGGCGCATGGTAGAGACAATTTGACTTTTTTGGGAGCGGCAATGTCTGTAAACCCCCGCCTAAAAAAGCATGGCAAAAATGTTGATTTTAATCGCCCATTGCTGTAACATACCGCATCCTGTATTGTACCAGTGCATGAAATGTATCCATTATGTGTTTGTTCCGGGATCGTGTTTGTGCCGCGTTTGCGGGCACGGTCGCCGGTTTTGTATAGAGCCCAAACATTAGGAGGGTTTATGAGTTGCACAAGGGTAGACATCTATTAATGGACTGTCGAAATGTGGCCCGAGAAGTCTGTTTGAACGACAGAATGGTCCTGAACGTGATGGCACGTTCAGCGGAGCGGGCCGGGGCAACCGTCGTATCCCAGGTACGTTACAAGTTCGGTAGCGATTCTCCGCCTGGGTTTGCGGCCGTCGTATTGCTCGACGAAAGCCATTGTTCCGCGCACACCTACGCGGATCTCGGGCTGATAGCTATGGACGTGTTCACCTGCGGAAACACCAATCCGCGGGATGTGCTGCGTTACATTCAGGAGGAACTCGATCTCGGTGATGTCACCATCACCGAAGTCGGCCGTTTCAGTACGCCCGAAGAACCCTACCTCGAAACTCTCCTCACGCGAGAACCTGCGCTGGCCTGCTAATCGGCTTGCCAACATAGGTTTATCTTTTCCATGTCTCCAAGAGAACTACGCGACGGACGCATTGACGGATTAACGCCGTTGACAAGTCTGGATTTGAATGCCGTTAATTCTTTTGCCGGGCTGGCGCGCGCCATGGCGTCAACATCATTTGGCGGGCGCCGGCTCGGTCAGGCATTGGATGTGTGCCTGGCCATGTTCCGCGATCCCGACTGTAAGGTTGTGATGACTTTGTCGGGCGCCATGACTGTGGCGAAGCAGGGGCGCATCATCTGCGAAATGATTGACCGGGGCCTGGTGCAGGCCGTGGTGGCGACGGGCGCGCTCATGGCGCATGGCCTGACCGAGTCCATTGGCTTGACTCACTACGCCATTGATCCGGATTCGGACGACAAAGAACTTTTCCTCAAGGGTTACAACCGCGTATACGACACGCTTGAACTGGAAGCGAATTTGAATGATGTATGCGAGGTGGTGGCAGACGTGCTTGAGAAATGCCAACCGGAGCAGGGCGTCTGGTCGTCCGCGCGATTTTGCCGCGCTGTGGGCGAAGAACTTGACCGACGCGACCAAGGCCCCGGCATCCTTCGCAGCGCATGGCTCAAAAAAGTGCCCGTGTTCATCCCCGCCTTTACGGATAGTGAAATGGGACTGGACTTCTCGACCTTCACCATGAAAAGGGCGCTTGCCCAAAAAGGCGGGACGCGTAAGACCGTATCGCCACAGGAACTGTTCACCGCCATCCCCCCCTATAATCCCTTCCTTGATTTACAGGAATACGCGCGGTTTGTGGGCGCGGCGTCTACATTGGGCATTTTCACTGTCGGCGGCGGCGTGCCGCGCAACTGGGCGCAACAGGTGGCGCCCTACTACGACATCACGGCGGACCGCCTTAACTTGGAATTGCCTGCGCCTCGTTTTAAGTACGGGGTGCGTCTTTGTCCCGAACCGGTTTATTGGGGTGGATTGTCCGGATGCACCTATTCGGAAGGCGTTAGCTGGGGTAAGTTCATTGCGCCGGAAGACGGCGGGCGGTATGCGGAGGTGCTTGCGGACGCCACGGTTGTCTGGCCGTTGCTCATGAAAGCTGTTTTCGAAGAACTGGACACATAAAAGGGATGTAGTGCTCGTTCCATATCACCGCAAACGTGAATCCAAGCCAATCGCTTTGTATAATACCCTAAAGTACACCACGGAGGTATCAAATCATGCAGCGACGAGAATTCATGAAGATTGCGGGCGGCGCAATGGCGCTTTGCGCATCAGGAAAAGGGCTGAACGCCTTGGCGCAAGCGGGAGAAAGCAGGAAGCCGAACATCATCTATATCCTTGCAGATGATTTGGGTTATGGCGACTTGGGTTGCTATGGACAAGAGACCATCAAGACCCCCAATATTGACCGTATGGCGGCCGAGGGACTGAAATTTACGCAGCACTATGCGGGCAGCACCGTTTGCGCCCCCTCTCGCGCCTGCCTTTTAACCGGGTTTCATACCGGACATGTGCATGTGCGCGGCAATGGGGATTACATTTTGCGTCCGTCTCCCGATGATATGACCATTGCGGAACGACTCAAAGAAGCGGGCTACCACACCGCCATGATAGGCAAGGCCAGCGTAGGTTCAAACAACCTGCCGTTGGATTTGCCGCGGGAAAAGGGATTTGATTATTTCTTTGGTTATCTTGGGCATGGCGACGCCCACCATTATTTCCCCAAAGAGTTGTATCGCAACGGGGAGAAAATAGAATACCCTGGAAACAACTTGCATGAAGGAACGCATTACAGC
>DSBB01000038.1 GCA_011046175.1 Candidatus Hydrogenedentota bacterium
CCGCTTTGCCGCAAGTTCAAAGGAGGTGCGCGTGCGCGTGCTCGGCTCGTGGAACCAATTCACCACAAGACGTCCCTGCAGCAAAGGCACTTTTTTGATGCCGCTGACGCGCTTTGACACGGCCAGGAACTGGGGCGCCGTGTCAAGTATCATTTCGATTTCGGCGCGGGACAACTCACGGATGCCAATCAAATCCTTCTTGGTCCAGATTAGGGGCGACGCGGGTTCCATGATCAAGTTCCTTCCGTATCCGTCGCATCGAACTGACGTTGCACCAGCACCACGTCTTCACCATCCGTCTCGGTGAGCCGCACAAAAACCCATTCATCCGGGTCGGTGGCCAGCGCATAGCCGAGATAATCCGCCTGAATGGGCAGCTCGCGTCCGCCCCGGTCTATCAGGCACGCCAGCTGGATGCGCTTCGGGCGGCCGTAGTCCATCACCTCGTCCATGGCGGCGCGTATGGTGCGGCCTGCGGCGAGCACATCGTCCACCAGCAGCACGGTGCGATTGTCAAGTGAAAAGTCGAAATGCGTTTCACCCTCGCGCGCCGCAACACCGCCGCCCGCGCCGGAACGGAGATCGTCCCGGTACATGGTAGTGGACAGCACGCCCACCGGCGGATGCTGCCCCGTGAACTGGCCTATCAAATCTGCAAGACGGTCCGCAAGGGGTTTCCCGCGCCTGAGTATTCCCAGCAGCGCCAGGGAATCAAGTTCGGGATTCGCCGCCGCAATTGCCAGCGCCATGCTGCGTATGGTCGCTTTCATGGCGGCGGCGTCCATAACCACCGTGTATTCTGTGCCCGACCCGGTGTTCATACTCCTCCGATTCTTGAAATAAAGCGCCCTCTCTCAGTTGTTGAGAAGGCGCTTGATGCTATCATGATATTATCCCGATTGCTGGTGTGCCGTCCAAGTCCGTAATGGTGATTTCTCCTGTGCCACACTATAACAAACAAGGGACGCGGCATGTCAAAAAAATCTTTCGGGATGAAGATGCATACACATCACAGAATCATGTATACTATCTTTCGCCTTGGGAAACAATTCTTGTTTTTCCAGATCAAAGAACACGCCATATCCAAAAAAGCGCAAGCATGTCTTTGCCTTTGAGTTCTTTGTGATCCGTGAGGCTGACAGTGCGGACCCACAGTAACCGGAAGTATTGAGGATAATTGTGATTTTATTTGCCGAACGAAAAAATGTTGAACAAGTCGAAGAAGGCAGTGAACTTGCTCCGAAATTTGACGCGCACGGGTTGATACCGGTGGTAACCACCGACTATGAAACCGGTGAACTGCTCATGCATGCGTATATGAACGAAGAAGCGCTCAAGAAAACCATCGAACTGGGCGAGGCCGTGTATTGGAGTCGCAGCCGCAAGGTGCTGTGGCATAAAGGCGCCACAAGCGGGCTGGTGCAGAAAGTGCGCGAGATGCGCATAGACGATGATCAGGACACCGTCTGGCTGCGGGTGGACGTGCAGGGCGGCGCCAGCTGCCATGTCGGCTACCGATCCTGTTTCTATAGAACTGTTCCCGTGGGCGAAGCCGCAAAAGACGGCATTACCCTGGGTTGGACAGAGACCGAAAAAGTGTTTGACCCCAAAGAAGTCTACGGCGACGCGCCAAACCCGACGCAAATTTAGAGCGTTTTTAATCTTGTGGGGCAAGAAATTTTTCGGAACAACATTCTCGTATGGGACGTATGGGACATATAGGACTTATATGGCGCATGAAAAGAATGTATTCCCGGATTCACTTTTGGGTTGTGGGCGATGCCCACATCAGAAGTTTATCGGTCATCTTCTATGATTAGGAAAAATTAAATCACGAGCATCGTCATTGCGAGGCGGGCGTTTGCCCGACGCGGCAATCTGGAAAAACGAGATTGCTTCGCTTTGCTCGCAATGACACGGCACTGGGTTGTGGGCAATGCCCACGTTAGGAGAACACATTATGGCATCGAAAGCAAAAGGCAATCGCGAAACCATTATTCTTGAATGCACTGAAGCGCCCGGGACCTCTCGGTACAACTCCGAGAAGAATAAACGCAATCACCCCGACCGCCTCGAACTCATGAAATACAACCCAACGTTGCGCAAGCATACCCTGCATCGCGAAAAGAAGTAGGGCGCGACAAAGCGCAAACATCACACGCAAACGCGTGTCGCCGCCGCAATTTTCACCGGACCCGCGGCGCCAGGACGTTTGACTTGTGGCGCGCGAATTCTGTACAATATCCACAACGTGCCGAGGTAGCTCAGTTGGTAGAGCAGCGGACTGAAAATCCGCGTGTCGCCAGTTCGATTCTGGCCCTTGGCACCATTTCTTTTTGCCCCTCAATACCGTGTTTATTGGCTAAAACGCCTGTATTCACGGCATCTTTTTCTGTCTCGTCATCATCGCGCATATTGCCAAAATATGACACGTTTTGCATGGTTTCGCCGTCAGGTAGTGTGCCTTTCAGTGCGCCTTCGGTGTGCGCGTTTTCCGCCGCCCACACCTGCACGCCGAATTCCTTTGCCAGAAACATGCTGCTCATGGCGCGTCTGCCCCCCAGGTCAAGTACGCGCATCCCCGGCCTGAACGCAACAGTCTCGCTCAACCACTCCATAAGCCACACCGCGTTCGGTCCCATCTGGTTGTCAAGCATCCAGTCAGGGTCGTACTTCGCGGCGCGCGGAAATTCCGGTTTCTGAAGCAGTTTGTAAATGTGATTCATAACGATTCTCCGTTGGCGCTTTGTAATTTGAAAACTTTACCAGTATCATATCTGGTAAACAATGTCGTAGTATAATCAACGGAATCAACTGAAACACTTTTTGAGTTCGACTTTAATCACTAGGACAAACAATGCAACAAACCGATATCCATAGGCTGCACGGGACATTGTCGCGGCACAATGTGGAATACATGATAATCGGCAAAGGCGCGGCGATTATGCAGGGGTTTTCGAGCACAAAGTAGGATATAGCTATTTTCCCGTCGAAACAAGGGGATAATCGCAAGCGTCTGCTTGCGGCGCTGCAGGAATTGGGATTTTGTTTTGATGTAGAGAGCGGCGGCAAACTAGGCGCGCCCTCAAGTGAAATTCTGGCAGGCAAGGATTTTATCCAATTGAAAGGTCCATTCGAATTGGACATTGTGTTTGCCCCTGACGGCTACGAGTCCTATGAAGAGGCGTTGCCTATGAAAAAAATCGTGGATGGATATCCGGTGATGAGCGTCGAAGGCGTCATAAGGACAAAAGGCGCCGCCGGTCGTAAGAAGGACCTGAATGATATTGACGATTTACGGTTGTTCGCAGTATGGTTGAGGAAGAAGGAGCACGAGGATGCCCAGAACTGAGACAGAGGAACGGGAAGCGCGTTTTGCAGCGTTCGAGGAGGCATACAAGCGCACGGTCGCCGAACGCCTTCAACATGGGCTGATACACACGTTCAGACCCGGCTTTGACGACGGGCCGCCCATGCGCCGCTGGAACACCACCGCCGAGTACCGCCGTTGGTGCGAGGAAAATCTTGAACCGTGGCTCGGGTACTGCTCCCCTGAACACCACAAAAAGGCGCTTGAGGCAATCGAAGAATTCAGATCAGGGACAGTCCCTTAGTAAGGCGTTTCCTGCGCCACGGGCGCTTGAGGCAATCGAAGAATTCAGATCAGGGACAGTCCCGAATAGAGGGACAGTCCCTTAGTCAGGCGTTTCCTGCGCCACGGGAAATCGGCTATCTGTCTTTGTTTTGCGCGCAAAGCAGCGCATATCGGTCGGAGTACACCTCGTTGCGCCTGATTTTCGCGGACACGCAGAACTCCATGCCTTCGCGCCGCATTTCCTCAATCAATATGGCAAGGTGCAGTTCGCCGCGCCCGGATACTTTCACTGCGTCCATGCGGCCTACATCCTCAACGCGGAGCGCCACATTGATGCGCAATTCACGGGTCAGCCGCAGTTTCAACTGACGCAGGGTCACGGCATTGCCTTCGCGACCGGCAAAGGGGCCGTTGTTGGTGAGGAACATCATGGATACCGTAGGCTCTTCAATATCCAGCGGCGGGAGCGCCGGGTTCTCAAGTTCCGGGTCTGCCAGCGTATCGCCGATATTCAGTTCCTTCGGTCCGGCAATGGTGACAATATCGCCTGCACAGGCTTCATGGGCGACAACGGCTTCCAATCCGCGCGTTACCCACGCATGGACGGCGCGTTCCTCAGAGGATTCCACCACATGCCATTCCGGCGTTTCGGTTGTATCTGTAGTCAGCCACGCCGCCTCGGTGCGCTGGGTCACCCATCGCGTCAGGTTCATGCCCTTGCGCAGGCTACCCTGCAGGATGCGCCCGGCGCCTGTGCGGCCGATGTGGTCGCGCCAGCCCAGCGTGCTTACCTGCATCAGGAACGGCGCATCCGGATCGCCTTCCGGCGCGGGCACATGGGAAACGATGGTTTCGAAAAGCGCATCCATACCTGCTTCCGGCCCGCCCTCCGGGGTGCGCGACAGCCATCCGTCCAGACCCGAACCATACAGGGTTGCGAAGTCGCATTGGGCATCCGTAGCGCCCAAGGCAAAAAACAAGTCAAAGGTTTTATTGAGCGCTCCGTGCGGATTCGCATGGGGACGGTCCACCTTGTTGATGATGACAATCGGCCGCAACCCAAGGCGCAGCGCGCGCATCAACACATAGCGCGTCTGCGGCATGGGACCTTCGTTGGCGTCCACCAGCAGCAACACCGAATCCACCATGGACAACACACGCTCCACCTCGCCGGAAAAGTCCGCATGGCCGGGCGTGTCAATGATGTTAATCAGGTAGTCCTTCCATTGCACGGTGCAATGTTTGGCGCGAATGGTGATGCCCCGCTCCCGTTCGATTTCATTGTTGTCCATGACGCGCTCCACAACGCGGGCGTTGTCCCGGAACACATGGGCTGCACGAAAAATGCTGTCTATGAGCGTGGTCTGCCGTGGTCAATATGCGCGATAATGGCGACATTTCTAATTTTGTCAATGGTATTCATGCAAATACTGGTTTCTTTGAAGGTGGTCTTTGATGGGTCTGGCTCAATCACTCTTCGTGGTTGAAAAAATACACCCGACAGGTTTACTTGTCTTACCCCCTAACGAGCGTATCGGAGGGAATGCCTTTTTATATTGCATAGACAGGCCTTCTCGAAAGGCAAACTTTTGTTGTTTGGCTGCTCCGAAACCCTCTGATAACTGTCATGAAATTCGATAAGCGAGAGGCGCGATACCTCTTGACGATGTTGGCGCTACGAATAAGGGCATGTTAAGATCATTATGTTGAGGTCATACG
>DSBB01000039.1 GCA_011046175.1 Candidatus Hydrogenedentota bacterium
AAGTTTGACCGGTATGCCGCAGCCGGTCAATGACGCCGCGGCGATCACAAACACAATACTCAGTACTGTCATTCTCAAATACACAGACTTCATCAATCACTCCTCCATGGTTACGATTTGGTATTCTGCGTTCATCTACAAAACGGCTCCCGTCCAAATCGCTTGCGTGCTTCAGGACGTGAGCGTTTACATCATAATCTTACACTATTATACCATCTATTTTGCAAACCGTTTCTTTGCAATGGCAATATGCCTGTGGCGCATGCGCGCCGTATATTCATCTGGCAAGTCCGACAAGTTCCCGCATCCGATGCTTAAGGCGTTTGCGTTCCACGGCGGCGCTGACAAGCAAAGGGCTTTCTCCCATTATGGTGTTGTCCAGCAGCACGCGCACATATCCCGCTTCAACGCCCGCTTCAACCGGCGCATCAAGGCTCCTGGGGGCTGTAATCTCAAGCGCCAGGCGATTGAGGTCGGTGTTCTTTACCACAATCTGTATATCTTTTTGCGCGGCAAGCGCGACATCCGGCTCGGTCCCTTTTACAACAGCAACGGGTCTTCCGATTATCGCACCCGCGAGCACTGGTGTTACGCGTTGCACCATGCCGAAACCTTCTTCCAAAATTTTTTGCGTGTGATCAAATCGGCCTTTCCGGTCGCTCCCCATGACCACCGCAATAAGCCGCATATCATTCCGTTTTGCTGTGGCTGTCAGGCAAAATCCCGCGGCGCGGATATAACCTGTTTTTATCCCGTCACACCCCGGCATGCGCTGAAGCAGTTGGTTTGTATTACTGCGCGCGCTGTCCGTGGGCCGCAGCGCAAATTCTTTCATGCGTGTAAAATTCAAAATATTGGGGTATTCCAAGAGCGCTCTCGCCAAGGTCGCCATGTCGCGCGCCGTAGTCTGATCGAAGGTTTTACCGTCGTCAGGGGGAAGGCCGTTTACACTGTGGAACACGGTGGCATCCATGCCCAATTCGGCGGCGCGTTTGTTCATCGCCTTCAAGCACTCGTCAACACTTCCCCACAGTCCTTCGGCCACCGCCACCGAGGCGTCGTTTGCGGACGCCACAGCAATGGCCTTCATCAGAGATTCGAGAGGCCATGTTTCACCCTTTGCCAGAAATACCTGGGTGCCGCCCATGCTTTGCGCATGCTCTGAAACTGTTATGGCGCTGTCATAACGCCATTTGCCCGCCTGGACACCTTCTTCGACAAGCAACATTTGCATCATTTTCAACATGCTCGCCGGCGGACGCCGCAAATCCGCGTTGTCTTCCATGAGAACAAGTCCGGATTCCGCTTCGACGCAGATATAACTTACCGGCATGGGATTTGATGCTTGACTGTGCGCGCCGAGCGCGCCTGTGACGCATATCAGGAACAAAACACTACTCGACAAACGCGCTGTCATCATACATAATTCCTTTTTATGCCATAAACTTGTATATACCACGCTTATGCGGTTCATTCTTGTTTGTCAGACGCCGTGTCAAATGCCCCGCATTGTCCCCAATGTTATTTCCCGGCTCTCTCAGAAATGATCTCCATCATTTCACTGATGGGAAATGGCTTGCGCAGTATGCCCTCAACTCCATTTTTGTCCGTTGACGCTAACGCGGCGATGCTCATGCCGCTCATGACGTAAATCGGCACATTGCGGGTGATGTCGTCCGCCTTGAACAGCGCTATGGCCGCGTCGCCCAGCACCGGGGGCGTATCAGCGTCTATGAACAAGACATCCGGGCGAAAGGCATGGGCGATTTCAATGCCTTCAGCGGGCGATTTTACCCCCCGGCAGTCTATATTGTAATAGGGGAGCGCCGTTTCAATCCACTCGAGAAAACTGGGGTCGCTGTCCAGCACCAACGCAAACGGCTTGCGCTTTGGGGCTTGGTATAATTCCTCCAACGCTTTTGTTTCAACGGAAATGGGCGCCCCGTCGGTAATTTGCCTTATTTTTTCGATAATCGTTTCGGCAGTGAACGGTTTGAAGACGAAATGAATGTTGTCTTGGACCTCTCCAAGACTGTGGATGACATTGCCCCCCTCGTTGGTGAGCACGATAATGGGCGCAGACCGGGTCGCCGGTTGTTTGCGAACAATACGTATCGTGGCTTCTCCGGCCACATCCGAAGGCGTGTCGCTTATGACAACCAAGTCAATTTTGTCCGTATCCATTTGGCGCACGGCTTGATAGCCGTTTTGTGCGACCACAACAGGGCTGTTGATGAGCGGCGGAAATGAAAGCAGGGCCTGGCGGCATTCTTCGTTTTCGGAGATGAGTAAAATACGCTGTGGTTCGATTTCTTCACTATCTCCCGATCCCATGTGATTATCAAATACAAGGCCGGGAAGCCTCACAATAAAGGTGGCGCCCTTTCCCGGTTCGCTGTCCACCGTTATTTCTCCGCCGTGGGTTTGAACGATATTGTGGGCAATGGCGAGTCCGATTCCCGTGCCCTCATATTGTCTGGTTTTTGAGCTGTCCACTTGGAAAAAGCGTTTGAATATCTTTTGATGATGCTCGCGGGCAATGCCGATGCCTGTGTCGTTGACGGTGAAAGCGACATCTCGCTGATTTTCCGGGAACACGCGAACTGTAATATCGCCGCCCTTTCCGGTAAATTTTACGGCGTTATTAAGAAGAATACCCAGCGTTTGATTGAGTTTGTCGCGATCGCCCCAACAGTAAAGGGCTGCGTCCGGCGTGTCAAGATGCACGGTGATGTCCTTCTCGAGGGCGGACGGATGAATCGCGGCGGCGGCTTCCCGGGCAAGGGCTGAAGCGTCGTAAAGGTCGCTAACAATCTGAATGCCGCGAATTTGCATGCGGCTGAATTCAATCATTTCGTTAATGTGGGTAAGCAAATGATTGGCGTTGCGCTCCATAATGTCCAATGCGTTTCGCTGCGCCTCGGTAACTTCGCCCAGCGTATTCTCCGCAAACAACTCGATATAGCCCTGAATAGTGGTCAACGGGGTGCGAAGTTCATGACTCACATTGGATAAGAAGCTGTCTTTTGCGCGGTCATGCAGCCGTAGTTCCTCGTTGGCGCGTTCCAAGTCGCGCGCGCGCAACAACAGTTGTTGCTGCATGCGTTTCAAATCGGCCACCGGCGTGATCACAAGCGAATAACCGCGTTCCTGCGCTTCGGGAGCGTTGAGGTACGCCATGCCCACCACGGTGGGCTGGCCTGCGCCGTTGCTGTCCAGTAATTCAATTTCATGCCTCAGCCCTTTTCCGGGCTGTTCCTCCACAGCGCGGGCAAACAAGTGAAGCAGCCGGTATCTGTCGGAACCCGCCACATAGTCAAAAATGCTGCGTCCATACAACGCCTTTTCGCCCGTCTTTAACATTGCCTGCGCCTGCGCATTGGCAAAACGTATTTTGTGATCGAGGTCAACCGTCAAAAACCCTTCATTCATGGAAAGCAGCAGTTGTCGCAGGCGTTCTTCCGACTGATGGAGTTTGCGCGTTTGTTCATCAACCAACTCCCGCAGATTGCGCGCATATTGTTCCACGCGCCGGGTGAGCTGCCGCTGCTCCGTGATGTCAAGAATCGTTGCCATAGTCAACGTGTGCCGTCCCTGTTGATTGAAAACGGGGGCGCCGTTCATTAAAAAGATGCGTTCCTGACCGTCCCGTTGGAAAACGATTTCATATTCGGAGGCGATGCCTTCGGCGCGCTTGTCCAATTGTTCGACAATATTGCCGACATCAAGGGCCAGCGCGAGATCACGCGCATTGCGGCCTATGACTTGTTCTCGTTCCATGCCGAACATCTCCAGTGCTTTTTGGTTCACCAGCCGGATTTCTCCGTCGGGCTTGGACAGGATAAAGCCCTCGGATATATGCTCGGCAAGGAACCGGAAACGTTCGGTTATCTCGTCTATGTCCTCGCTCGTGCGTGCCACTGTAAACAGCACGACAAACAACCCGAGAAACAGGCTTGACATGCCGATGATGCGGGAGGCGTTGATCACGGATTCATCCACATCTCGGATTTGCGAGAGCGTATCTGACAGGCCGGAAATGCTGAACACGGCGCCCAGTATCAACATCAGCACGCCGGAAAGCATGGCGAAACGTTCAATGGTGCTTGTGCGGAACCGCGCCAGCAGGTTGCCGGCGGCATACAAGGGAAGGGCAATTGAAACAATCAGCGCAATCGAGCGCCAGAACTGATCTTCCAATTGTTGCGAATATATGACGCCGCCAAGTCCGATGAGCACCGGCACAATGTACAGTGACAGACGTCTTTGTGTTTCCATATTGCGCATCATCATGTAACTGCCCGAGCCGCCTTCGGCATGTAATTTTTGTTTCGCACCGTATTACTCAGTCAAACGTTCATTGTTTTTTTGCGCCAGTATTGCGTCGCCCGCCAGCCGGTCGCACCGCTCATTATAACGATTTCCATCATGTCCGCGCACCCAAATCCATTTTATATCATGCCGCTCGGATAACGCATCAAGGGTTTGCCACAGTTCAAGGTTCAGAACCGGCTTGCTGCCGCGGCGCCATTGTTTGCGTTTCCATGCGTGAATCCACTCGGTCATCCCCTTCACAAGATATATGGAATCGGAATGCAGTTTTACTTTGCACGGACGCTTCAATTCGGACAGGGCGGCGATTGCGGCAGTCAGTTCCATCCTGTTGTTCGTGGAAAACGGCTCGCCGCCGGATAATTCCTTCACATGATTTCCATAAATGAGCACCGCACCCCATCCCCCGACTCCGGGGTTCGGTTCACAGCCTCCGTCGGTGTAAATGGTTACCGCCGGCGTTTTCTTTTTGTTGGCGTTGTCGTTCATGTCTTCATCCATACGGGCTCGGGATTGGAGGCGCGCATATTAGCGTTTGCACAATGCGTATGGGGTCCTACCCGCAAGGTTATACCATAAATCAGCCGGCTCGGGCGATTCGCAATCGCATGTCTGTTAAAGCGCCATTAATGCGGTCCGTTGTTTACCTGACAAAAATCATTTGTTGTTTCCTTCTTTTCGTCTTGTGTTATGCTGATGACGTTACGGTTATTGTCGGCAGGAGATATGATATGAACAAATCATGGCACGGCGTGTTTACCGCAATGTTTGCGGTCGTATGTTGCGCTTCTCCGAGTGCGGAAAATATTGACCACTGGGGACCACGGCCGGCATTGCCCGCCGTGGTTAATTCGGCAACCGTCTCGCCGTTGCAGGATATCGTTTCTCTGCGCGGGGAATGGGACTTTGTCACCGATCCCATGCTCATGGGAAGACACCGCATGGGCA
>DSBB01000172.1 GCA_011046175.1 Candidatus Hydrogenedentota bacterium
AACCGGTTGTATCTGGAACAAGGACGCCTGCGGGTGCAACTGCTGGGACGCGGCGCGGCATGGCTGGACACCGGCAGCATCAGGAGCCTTATGGACGCCAATATGTTTGTGCAGGCCGTTGAAGAACGGCAGGGACTGAAAATCGCCTGCCTCGAAGAAATCGCCTTGCGGAACGGTTGGATAAGCATGAGCGACCTGAAGTTGATCTGTGAGCGCATGGGCAACAGCGGGTACGCCGCCTATTTGCGACGTTTGATTGATGGAGAAATACTTTAGAATCAAGGATTCGAATCCCATTCCTTGTAATAAGCCAAACTTGGGGAGATGCCGAAAATGAGTACAATTTCGCCCGTTCAATTGCTTCTCGCGCTTTGTTGTTCGTCCATTGCCGCTGCGGACGTTTCCGCAGACAGGGACTATCCCATTGTGCCCGTGGACTTTACCCGAACCAGTTTTGAGGATGGTTTCTGGAAATACCGGCTGGACATTAACCGGCAGGTTACGCTTCCGGCAAACTTCAAGAAATCCGAAGAAACCGGAAGAATAAAAAATTTCGCCAAGGCGGGCGGCCTCATGGAGGGGAAACATGAGGGCATCTTCTTCAATGACTCCGATGTTTTCAAGATTGTGGAAGGCGCAGCCTATACGCTGGCGCTGGAGTACGACGCCGAACTGGACGCCTATCTGGACAACCTCATCAGTATCTTCGCCGCCGCTCAGGAAGAGGACGGATACCTCTACACGGCGCGCACGATTGACCCGGAGAACGCGCCCGCCGTGGTGGGCAGGGAACGCTGGGAAAACATCCGCGTCGCCCATGAACTCTACAATGTGGGGCACATGTACGAAGCGGCGGTGGCGCATTACCTGGCCACAGGAAAGCGCGCCTTTCTTGATGTGGCGATTAAAAATGCTGACCTGATCTGCCGCGTGTTCGGTCCAGGCAGGAAATACGCCGCGCCGGGACATCAGGAAATTGAAATCGGCTTGGTAAAATTGTACCGGGTTACGGGTAACCAGAGCTATCTCGACATGGCGCGGTTCTTCATTGAACAACGGGGTAATGCCGAGAATCGGGAGATTTTCGGGGACTATTGCCAGGATCACAAACCGCTGGTGGAACAGGACGAGGTGGTGGGACACTCCGTTCGGGCGGGATATTTCTACGCGGGCGCAGCGGACATCGCCGCGTTGACGGGTAATGACGCCTATATCGCGGCGCTTGACCGGTTGTGGGAGAACATGGTCGGCAAGAAGATGTATCTCACCGGCGGCATCGGCGCCATGCGCCAGGGCGAGCAGTTCGGCGCGAATTACGAACTGCCCAACGAATCGGCGTACGCCGAGACCTGCGCCGCCATTGCGAATATCCTCTGGAACCAGCGCATGTTCCTGCTGAAAGGGGAGGCGAAATACATTGACATCCTTGAACGCGCCTTGTACAATGGCTTTCTCGTGGGCGTGTCCCTCACCGGCGACACCTTCTTTTACGTCAACCCGCTGGCCGCCGACGGCTACGCGGGCTTCAACCACGGCGTTGCGGGACGGCAACCGTGGTTCGACTGCTCATGCTGTCCCACCAATGTGGTGCGGTTCCTGCCGTCCCTGCGCGGTTACGTCTATGCCGTGCGGGATGACGCCGTGTTCGTGAACCTGTATATCGCCGGAGAATCCAAGTTCACCGTCAAGGACGTTCCCATATCATTGGCGCAACACACGGACTATCCGTGGGACGGCAACATCCGCATTGCGGTGGCGCCGGAAAAAGAGGCCGACTTTGAATTGCGTCTGCGCATTCCCGGCTGGGCAACGGGGCATCCCGTGCCAAGCGATTTGTACCGTTATACGGACAAGAACGACAGTGAAATCACCATAGCGGTCAACGGCAAGCCCGTAGCGGCCACTCCGGACGCCACGGGATACGTCAGTCTACGCCGCACCTGGCGGCCGGGCGACCTGGTCGAAATGAACCTGCCCATGCCCGTGCGGCGGGTCGTCGCCCATGACGCCGTGGAAAGCGACCGAAACAGAATTGCCGTCGAGCGCGGCCCCATCGTGTATTGCGCCGAGGCCGTGGACAACAACGGCAGGGTCATGCACCGGTTCCTAGCGGATACGCCGGAATGGGAAATGGCGCAAACGGCCATCATCCCCGGTGTCGCCGTGCCCGCGCTGACCAGCGAAGGAGGGGCGGTATATCGCGATGCGGCAGACCAGCCGGATCGCGTTGAGAACGAACCCGTAACGTTGATCCCGTACTTTGCCTGGGCGCATCGGGGAGCGGGGGAGATGCAGGTGTGGCTCGCCAAAGACGCCGCCACCGCGCAGCCCGCGCCCCTGCCGACCCTCGCGTCCACCGCCCGGGTGTCTGTGTCGCATGTATGGCAAAGCGACACGCCCGCCGCCCTGAACGACCTGCGCGAACCCAGCGCCTCGAACGACGCATCCATTGCCCGGTTCACCTGGTGGCCGCACAAAGGAACCCGTGAATGGGTGCAATACACATGGGATGCGCCGGTGAGCGTGGGGGAGAGCGCCGTGTACTGGTTCGACGACGCGCCCCAGGGCGGCTGTCGCGCGCCTAAATCCTGGGACCTACACTACCTGTTCGGGAATGAATGGCTTCCCGTGCAATCCCCCTCTGAATACGACACGGCGCTGAACCAATACAACGTTGTGTCCTTCACGCCCGTGACCACCACGGCGCTGCGCCTGTCAGTCCGCCTCCAACGCGACTTCTCCGCAGGCATCCTGGAGTGGAAGATTCTTGAAGGAAAATAACAAACGGATGCGGCCCCTTGAGCAGAAGGGGGATAACTTATCGTAATACGGGCTGCCTGCCAATTTTAAGCGGGCTGGAAGCCTGCACCACAAATCTTTCATCTCATGAAGGATGAATACCGTATCACACGAGTATGCCGCTCTGTTCTCGTCATCTTACCGTGTATGGTTTTGTTAAAAGCGCTGGGCAATTGCTGATTTTCCTTGCCTGTTATTCCGCGTCTCCCGTTGCTTCTTTTTGGGAACGCTTCTTTTTGCGGGGTTGTTTTGTGGAATCCGGAGTTTTTGTCTTCGGTTTTGCCTTGGACCTGGCTTTGGGTCGGACGCCGCCTTCTTCGGAAACGGGCAGCATAGGTTGGATAGCGGCAATGGCCAAGAATAACAAGCCCAGCCCCGCTATTATCCACGGCAGCAGGACCGGACCGAAAGGAATATAGCGTGTTCCGGGCGCTGATACGGGAAAAGCGCCCACAAACCGGCGCATGATGGCATGATGCGGTTGAAAATCCTCTCCCCAGTCCACGAGATTTCCCCGGGCGGCGACGGTGTGGCGCACCACCTTGAAGCGTCCGAAAGGATCAAAGACGCCGCTTATCCCGGTATTGGCGCTGTGAATTAATGGCAGCCGGGTTTCTATGGCGCGCATTCGCGCGATTTCCAATTCCTGTGGAATGGCGTTCGAGCCGCCGAACCACGCCAAGTTGGTGACCACTACAAGCATATCCGCGCCCATTGCTCGGAGTTTTTCCGCCATGGGGGCAAACAACACCTCGAAACATATCAGCGGCCCGAGCGTGCGGTTGTTGACAGGGAAAAGTTTTTGTTCGTTGCCGGCTGACACGCCGCCAAATGCAATTTTTCCGATAAAGGGCAGGTAATCTTCAAAGGGGATATATTCACCGAAAAGCGCCAGACGCACTTTGTCATAATAGCCCAATTCGGCGCCTTCAGGCGATATGAGCACGCTTGAATTAAAACTGTCGCCCGTGGCGTATTCGTCCCTCACGGCGCCGCTAAAAATGTGCGCGCCCGTGTCCAGCGCCAGATTGGCAAGTATTTCCATGAATTCGGGTTTCCCATAGTGCCTTACAAACAACGCCTCCGGCCAAGTTATCAAATCCACCTTATTGTGTGCCGCCAAGGCGCGACTCAATTGCGCGGCGTGCCGGGGCATATCCGTTTCGTAAGCGGGGTCCCATTTCATTTCCTGCGAAAAATTCGTCTGTACGACGCCGGTTGTCAAGGGCGCGGATTCGTAATCGGCCGCGCCAAGCAACACATATCCCGCGCCGTGTGCCGACAACAGAATGAGAACAGCGCCGCCGACTCGTTTCAGGCGCAGTACATGCGATGCCGCCGCCAGCGCGAAGAGTGCGTTTACAAGAATAATGGCAAAGGAAACAAAGGATACGCCGCCGACAGACGCCAATTGCGCCACCGGCAAATTACCGCCCTGAGTATAGCCCAATGCGCCCCAGCCGAAGCCGGTGAACATGCGCGCTTGCAGCAACTCCATGCCCGTCCACAGTCCCGCGAGACATAACGCGCCGGCGTAAACCGAAGAGCGGTTATGCGCCCATCGCCATATATATCCCAGAACCGCCCAATAAATCGCCAACACAACGCATAACATCTGTTGTCCGATGATTGCCCATCCTCCGGCCCAGAAGATGTTTGCAATGAGCCATTGCAGCAGAAGCGTATAGAAGATATGGCCGCAAAGATAGAATTGTATGGCTGCGGCTGCGGGCGCGGCGCGGGTCGCGCTGAGAAACAATGGAGCCAGGGCAATCCACGTCAGCCAGTGAAAATGAAAACGCGGAAACGCCCACGAAAGCAATATGCCCGAGAGAATGGCGGGAAGATAGTTGACAAGCGATTTTTTCATAGCGCCCGCAATAATGCGCTATTTGCGGGGCGCAGGTCAAGCCTGAAATCATTGTTTCTCCTGTCGCGTCCGCCTGTGCTATCATGCCGCAGATATTTTGGAAGTTGTTGACGCTTGTGAGAGATTATTGTCCCCAACAGGATTGGATCGTATAGGTAAGAATGCGAGGCATGTTGAACTTTATGAAGACCCGCCTGCCCGTGGTGATGGTGTTCGCAATCATGACGGGAATGATCGCGCCGGGATGCATTTATCCTTATGGCGCAGAGACGGACGCATTACTCAAATCAGCGGGACAATCCGGCTGCCGCGGTTGCGGCTTAATCGAGGGCGAGATCGAAGAAGGGGAATCCGAAGAGGGGGAGATTGTCGAGGACGAGGGGGGAGGTGAACGCAATGAAGGCGAATCTGCGGAAGGGGAGACGGCGGGAGAGGAAAACGAGGGCGAGGCGCCGCAAGAAGGCGAATATGAAGTTTCGTAACAGTTTAGCCGAATGGCGACGAACCATGATAGCTGAATAACCTTTGTTCTTACGTAATTGCTAGCGATCCACCTCACGGCGCGGGGTTTTTCTTCAAAGAAACCGTGACTCGCATTACG
>DSBB01000176.1 GCA_011046175.1 Candidatus Hydrogenedentota bacterium
GGAATGGGCTCTTCTATTTCGCGCGGGCCGGACTGCTCTGTCGCTTCAGAACGCGGCGCGGCAGCGCGTCCACCGCCGGAATCGTCCCAATCCAACGGAGTCAATCGTTGCGCGTTTATTTCCAGCCTTGAACGCTGTTGTCCCGTGCTGGCATCCTCCCACTCACTGGTTCGCAGGCTGCCTTCAATTAAAACGGGGCGACCTTTGCGCAATCGTTCGCCGACAAACTCCGCCATGGGGCCCCACAACATTACGTCAGCATAGGTGTTCTCTTCCTGACGCTCTCCGTTTTTGTCCTTGTAATATCGCGTATTCGCCACACGAACCTTACAGTACGGTTTTCCGTTGGTGGTATACTTCAACTCAGGGTCTCTGGTCAGTCTACCCGCCAGAAACACACGGTTCAAGTCAGGCATTTTCAGATCGCTCATCCCGTATCCCTTTTCTGTTTCAACGCCAACAATTCATCGTTGCTCGGCGCCGCCCGTCATAAGAGGGGCGACACCCGCGATATCCTGGTTTTATTCATCATCATCATCATCGCCGTCGTCACCTTCATCGTCTTCACCGCTCTCTTCCAAATCGTCGTCAATCGCATCCACATCAATGCGTTTCCTGGTGGGAATGCGTTCATCGCCTTCATCATCGTCATCATCATCACCTTCGCCTTGGGAACGGCGTGCGGCGCTCGCACGCAACGCCTCTTCGTATTGGCGTTGCTGTTCCGCTTCCAGCTTCAATGTCTGCGCGTCAAGATGGAGCACCATATATCGGATAACAGATTCCATAAGCCGCATTTGCTGCTCAAACCGCTTAATAAAATCCGGATTGGCCTCGAATCGCAATACGACATACACGCCTTCAACGTGCTTTTTGATCGTATACGCCAATTTGCGCTTACCCCAGACATCGGAGCGCACGATAGTTCCGCCGTTGCCGGTAATCAACCGTTCCACATCGGCCACTATCGTCTGGATGGCACTGTCTTCCAGATCGG
Organism: Candidatus Hydrogenedentota bacterium; assembly: GCA_011046175.1. GTDB lineage: Bacteria > Hydrogenedentota > Hydrogenedentia > Hydrogenedentales > CAITNO01 > SLFT01. The sequence goes on from DSBB01000176.1 coordinate 998, forward strand.
GGGAGACAATGTACAGCGCTTCGTATGTTCTCAATTGAATTCACCTCCTTTTCAGCGTGGGGAGACAATTCCGTCTCCGTATTGGAATTTTATCGGAAAGGGTAGTCTAGCAAATATACACATCAAACCTCAAGTTAATGCGACATATTGAAATCGCCGACACTTTCATTCATACTATTCACATGCAACCCACTGGCGTTTTTCCAACAGCTTCGGCGGCAACAGCGCCGCGCTTGCAAACCAGAACAACAAGGAGACAAAACTCGTGACACTTTCCAGAAGAAATTTCCTGCGCGCATCGGCGGTGGCGGCGGTGGCGGGAACCATGACACGAAGCGCTGTATTCGGCGCCAATGATCGCATCGCCGTATGCGTCATCGGTCTTAACGGGCAGGGCGGAAGCCATATCCGGGATATTACGGAACAGAACAACGCGGAAGTGGTTGCGTTGTGCGATGTAGACCGTCGCGTGCTGGAACGCCGCGCCGCCGAACTGGAAAAAGCGACGGGGAAAACCCCGGTCCTTTACCGGGATGTGCGGGACGCGCTGGCTGATGATTCCATAGACGCCGTTTCCATTGCCACGCCGAATCATTGGCATTCACTCATTGCAATATGGGCGTGTCAGGCGGGAAAGGACGTTTATGTGGAAAAACCGTTGTCCCATAACATCTGGGAAGGACGGCAATTGGTTGCAGCTGCGGAAAAACACGGGACAATAGTGCAGCATGGCACCCAAAGCCGGAGCGACAACATACTTATCCGCGACATCAAGTTAATGCATGACGGGTTTATAGGCAAAATCGTCCATTCACGCGGCTATGTGTACAAAAACGGCAATCGTCACGCCATCGGTCATGGCGCTCCAGGCGCGCCGCCGGAACATTTGGACTGGCAGTTGTGGCAGGGACCCGCGCAGGAAGCGCCGTATATGATTAACAAGGACGCTGCGCCCCCATCCGGTTTGCACGTGCATTACAACTGGCACTGGTTTTGGGAATACGGCAATGGCGAAATCGGCAACCAAGGCGTGCATGAAATGGATATTGCGTGCTGGGGACATAACCGTGGACTGCCTGTATACGTGCAGAGCGCCGGCGGAAGGTATGCATGGGATGATGACGGTGAAACCCCCAATACCCAGGCAACGGCTTTCCGATTTGAAGACGGCTCGCTGTTGACCTTTGAAGTGCGCAACCTGGGCTCTTTTCACGAGGCCGACGGCGGCGCCTGCGGCAACAGTTTCTTTGGCGAAACCGGTTATTATGTGCGCGGAAAGGGCTTCTTCGACTATCAGAACAAGCCCATCCCGGTGGATATTCCGGCGCCTGACGGCGGCGGCAAATTCGAGCGATTCTTTACCGCCATGCGAACCCGCAACCATGAAGACAATCCTGCGCCCCCGCAAGCGGGGCATCCTTCCTGCGTACTTTGCCATGCGGGCAATATCGCTTACCGCATGGGACGTTCATTGGAATTCGACCCGACGACAGAAACTTTTAAGGACGCCGAAGCCAACCGGTTGCTGAAACGTTCTTACCGGAAAGGGTTTGAAGTGCCGAAAATGGTCTGACCCGGCCGAACGCTTGGGATACTGCCTGTGCGCCACGCTCCAATGCTGGATGTGGCGCATTTTTTTGCGCGGCAGTTGCAGATAAAGGAATGTGCTTCCCCGACCAGACTAAAACTCGTATTCCCAGTCAATTTCCCATAACAGAAGTGTCGCGTCATCGCTTCCCGAAAGCACAAATCGTCCGTCAGGAGAAAAACAAAGGGAAAGAACAGCGTCCGCGTGTCCTTCAAAAATGCGCAAACACCGACCTGTATCCAATTCCCACAACCTGATGGTATCGTCCCGCTTCAGCCCGACAAATGTGCCCGCGCCTGACACGATATACCTTCCATCGGGCGATAACGCAATGCTGTTGATACTGCCCGTGTGCCCCTCGAAAACGCGCAGGCAGCGCCCGGTATCAGTTTCCCAGAGCATTACTTTCTTGTCCCAACTACCCGAGAGCGCCAGATGCCCGTCCGGCGAAAAACATACGGCATCCACCATGCCGCCATGCTCGTTGAGTTCATGATAGCAACGACCGCGGCGGGTGTCCCAGAGTTTTACCGTATGGTCCCAACTGCCCGAGAGCGCCAACCGCCCGTCCGGCGAAAAACACACTGAAGTAACCCTGTTTTTATGCGCCTCCCAACTGCGTTTGACCCTGGCCGACGTCGCATCCCACACCTTAATCATCCCCTCCTCATCACCGGATATGACATGCAATCCGTCGGGCGAAAACGCCACCGAGTATACCGGCGCCTTCTGACCCTCAAAAGTTCCGGCCACGCTCCCCCTGTCAACATTCCACAAACGTATGGCATGATCCCCGCCGCCGCTGACCATGTAGTGTCCATCCGGAGAAAAGGCCAGACAATTTACTTCCCGTGTATGGCCATCCAATACAGTTACGCATTCCCCGGACATGATGTCCCATATTCGGATAAAACGGTCCCGACTCCCGGAAACGGCAAGCCTCCCATCGGGCGATACGGCCACGCACAAAACGCCCCCCGCATGCTCCGCAAATATGCGACTGAGCCACGCGCCACGATACCCCCTGATATGCGCCTGGCGGCCAATCCTGCGGCATATATCCAACGCCTCCGGCGCGCGCTCGAAACCCGGTACGGCCCGCGCCTGCGCAATCAGTTTAATTGTCAGCGCAATATCGCCCGCCTCCAACGAAGCGCGCGCATTCCCAATGGCCTCTTCATGGGCGTGCTGCCTTTCAAGCGCTATATCCACATCCACCGCCACTGTATACAAGTTTGGCGCAATCAGACTCTGTCCAATCATCCACAATTTCAATGTCTGGTCCCAACTGCCGGAAAGCGCGTAATTGCCGTTGTGCGAAAAGCATAACGAACTTACATGGGCTTTGTGCCCCTCGAAGGTGCGCAGGCAGCGTCCCGTGGCAATCTCCCACTGCCTGATTATCTTCTCATCATCGCCTGACGCCGCGTACAAACCATTCGGGGAATAGGCGACGGAACGCACGCCGCCCTCATGACCCTCGAAAATGCGCAAACAATCACCAGAGGCAATCTCCCACAAGCGCACGGTCATGTCGCTGCCGCCCGACAACACATATTGGCTGTCCGGCGAAAAACAAGCGGAAGACACGTAACCTTCATGACCCGTAAAATCACGCAGGACAATGCCCGAGGCGACCTCCCATAACCTGATTGAGTTGTCAGCGCTGTGATCGCCGTAATCGCCCGACGCACTCAACGCAAAAAGACCGTGCGGCGAAAAGCATACCGACCGCACGGCCGCCTGATGTCCCGTAAACGTGCGAAGGCAACGGCCGCTCACCGCCTCCCATAATTTTACAGTCCTGTCTTCGCTGCCCGACAAGATGAAACGCCCATCAGGAGAATACGCCACCGAATAAACACTCGCGGCATGCCCCGTCAATGTCCGCAGGCACTTGCCGGTGGCGATCTCCCACACTTTGATCGTATCGTCAGCGCTTCCTGAAACGGCATGCCGCCCATCAGGAGAAAATGCAAGGGACGTGACCGTAAGGGTGTGACCGCTCAGGACATGCAGTCTTCGGCCCGACGGAATTTCCTGCAACAAGGCCGCGTAACCGGCTGCGGAGAGAATATGTTTTTCGTCCCCCGACATGCACACCGCGTTGACCGGGCTGGAATGCGACTCGAAAGTGCGTTGATACTCCGACGCGGGCGCGGCCTGCTTCTCGGCTTCATTCAACGACGACACAACCTCCGCGTCGCCGCCGAGCGACAATGCCTGCTCCAAGTGTTTCCGGGCCGACTGAAAATCGCCACGCTCCATGTCCACCTGCCCCAACGCCCACAAAACACGCCAATCAGAAGGATTGTCATTTCTAACGGCCTCCAGTGACGCGCATACGTCAAGATCGTCTATATATCCCATGCGCCACTTCAACAATCCACCATTATACGTGGCGGCAAGATTGTGATAATCCTTTTGAAGCGCCTGCTCGAAGAGACGTTCCGCCTCGCGCGCCTTTCCCAAGTCGAGAAAGGACAACGCACGGTTGTTCAACGCATCCGGCGTATCGGTGGCGGCAAACGGTTCCTTGCGGGGATAAGCGGTTCCGGTCTCTGAACCGTAAATTTCGATGAGCGCCTTTGCGCAATCATTTATTGTATCCGGCCGCTTCTCAGGTTCTTTTTCAAAACAGCCGCGAAGAAGCGCCGCCACTGCCTCCGGCATGGCCGGAATA
>DSBB01000541.1 GCA_011046175.1 Candidatus Hydrogenedentota bacterium
GACAGAACTCACTTGGTTCTTTTGAGTCCCGGAAAAGGAACATAATCACGACCCCCACAAGCGCGAACAACCTGTAGGAATGTTCGGGGCAGGCCGCCGAAAAAATGAAAAGGCGGCAGACACAAAGTATCTGCCGCATTCTCTTTTATTGCGAATGAAAGAGAGTACTACATATCTTCAAGCACCGCGCGGGCAACCGCCTTGGCCAGACGGCGACGCCGCTGCTCGGAAGGTTTTTCGTAGTGTTTTACCTCTTTAAGACGCTGCATCAGCCCTTCTTTATTGCATTTTTTCTTGAAACGACGCAATGCTTTTTCAAAGGGTTCGTCAGTCTTGACTCGAACTTTCGTCACGCGAATACAACCTCCCCTCTGTAGTGAATCTCGACACGACCATTTTTATGCGCATGCCGGTTGTAACAGCTATTAAACACGTATACAGCAACTCCTGTTGAAAACCCCTGAATCTTAAAAATGCTTTTGAAAAAGTATTATAGCAACTTATGGCTAAAAGGGTCAATTATTTTCTGCTGCCATTTCTGCCGGCAATCATGATAGCGGGCTCCCCTTCTAAAAAAACAACATCGCTATGCCCGCTCATGGCCATAAGTTTCGAAGGAAAATTTGCATAGTGTCCGAGGTTATGCTATGATAACGGTCCTTGACGCACTACTGCGTACCCGTAGCTCAATAGGATAGAGCGTCTGGCTACGGACCAGAAGGTTAGGGGTTCGATTCCTCTCGGGTACGCCATTTTTTTGCATAGATGACAGGAAGTCTGTTTTTCGGAAATGCCGAAGTTGACATTATCGGCAGCGCTTGGGTACTATTTATCCCCCATTATGAACAAGGGGTGGTATGTGTGTGTGACAATCGCTTTTGGAGCGGGTTGAACACATGACAACGGGAAGCCTGATACTTTTTCGGGCTTTGTACGCAAAAGGAAACTGAAACAACATTATGGCAAAGTACACAGGACCCAAACATAAATTGAGTCGTCGTGTGGGGAAATGTATCTGGGGACGTCCCAACAGCCCCGCCGAAAAACGGCCTTATCCGCCCGGACAGCACGGCAAGAACATGCGCCGAAAACTTTCGGTGTATGGTATTCAGCTGCTCGAAAAACAAAAACTGCGCATGTATTACGGAGGCATCATGGAACGGCAAATGCGCCGCATATTCGACAAGGCGCGCACATTGGGCGGAAACACGGGCACAAACCTGCTGATGCTGCTCGAGTCGCGTCTTGACACCGTCGTATGGCGCTTGGGATTTGCTCCCACAATCTTCTCTGCCCGGCAAATGGTTAATCACTGTCATATTCTCGTGGATGGCCAAAAAGTCAATATACCCTCCTTTCAAGTAAAACCGGGCATGGTCATTTCCATTCGTGAACGCAGTCGGAAAATCCCAATCATCATCAACGGCGTCGAGAATCCGCCGGTCGAACTGCCAGAATATCTCGAGCGCGAGGCAAAATCCTACGAGGGTAAGATGATTGCCACGCCCAATGCGGCCACCATCCGCGTCCAATTTGACACGCTCAGCATTATCGGATTCTACTCGCGTTAATTCCTTCTTCCTATTTTATTCCGTGGCGGACCGCGTGTCGGCGGTTCGCCATGTCGCTTTACAGGCGCTTTTTCCTAGATGACATCCAAGAATTGGGAGCGGCATTATGAGCATTCAAGTGGTGGTTGGCGCGAATTGGGGCGATGAAGGCAAGGGGCGCATGGTGGATTATCTCGCCCGGAACGCAGCCTTGGTGGTGCGCTATCAGGGCGGAAACAACGCCGGGCATACGGTAATAAACGAATACGGCGAGTTCAAACTGCATCTCCTGCCGTCAGGCGTTTTTTATCCCACCGTAACCAATATCCTCGGGCCGGGTATGGTCATTGACATCGAGGAATTGGTTCGTGAAATGGAGGAATTGACAGCCAAGGGAATAAACCCCAACATCCGCATCTCCCAACGCGCAACGATATGCTTTCCGTTCCATCGCCTCGAAGACGCGCTCGAAGAAGACCGGCTCGGCAAAAACGCCTACGGCTCCACGCGCCGCGGCATCGCGCCCGCCTATGGCGACCGAACAGTCAAAAAGGCCCTCCAAATCGGCGAACTCCTTTATCCGGAGCGTTGCAATGTCCGGTTGCGTCAGATAGCGGAATGGAAACGGGAACGGCTCAAAGCGTTTTACGGTGACCAAAACTTGTTTTCCGTGGATGATATGCTGGACTGGGCCGCCGACTACGGCAGCCGAATCGCTCCCCTTATCGCCGATACCTCTGAACTGCTCGAAAGCGCCGCGGAACAGGGAAAAAATATCCTTTTCGAGGCGCAACTAGGCACGTTGCGCGATCTGAACTTCGGCATTTATCCGTTCACGACGTCTTCGTGTACGTTGGCCGCCTATGCGCCCATCGGCGGAGGCCTTTTCGGGCACAAGATTGACAGCGTCATTGCGGTGGTCAAAGCCTTCTCCACCTGTGTCGGCGAAGGTCCCTTTGTGACGGTCATGGACAAAGCGGAAGGAGACGCGCTGCGCGAATCCGCCAAGGAATACGGAGCGGCAACAGGGCGTCCACGCACCATCGGTCATTTTGACGCCGTCGCCACCCGTTACGGAGCATGGGCACAGGGCGCAAACGCCGTCGCGCTCACGAAACTCGACAGCCTGAGCGGACGCAAAACCCTGAAAATATGCACAAACTACCTGTGGCAGGGGAAACGCTACAACCGGTTCCCCCTGAACGCCGTGCTGGAAGAAGCCGCACCGGAATACATGGAAATGCCCGGATGGGACGAGGACATCTCCGGGGTGCGTGTATTCGCCGAATTGCCGTCAGCCGCGCAGGAGTATGTGCTCGAAATCGAAAAAGCCATTGCGTGCCCCATCAAGTATGTCTCCGTCGGCCCGGAACGGGATGCGCTTATTGTGAGATAGTGATCGTGAAAAGAGGATGGGCGTTCGGATATACTGTTGTAAGAGATTCCGTGTGTTGTTCATGCTTCTGCGTGTCGGGCGCGCCTCACTCCCCCGCATGCCAAAGCATGAACAAATCACTTCCTCGGCGTTTACGGTGAAAGCAAAGACTTCATGCGCGGATGCCCCAAATGTTTTTGCGGCCTTGGTTATTATTCGCTGGAGGCGTGGACATGTCATTGCGAAACAGCATTCTAACAGCCTTGATAGTTGCGGGACTGGTGTTGGGCGCCGGTTATATCCTGGGGCTGGCGAGGACGGAACCCGCCCCCGACGCCGAAGAAACCGAAACGCCTCCGCCTGTTGCGGCTGTCAACCCTGATCCGTCGCCTGCAGGCGAGCCGGAGGAAGAAGCGCCGAAAATTCATATCACCCGAGAAATGGTGGAAAAGATGTATTACGGGCTCTCCTATGAAGACGCGGCGCAACTCTTCGGCGCGACTTCAGATGAGTGGGATACGGAATACAATCAGGGCGTGGAAGGCTATACATCCCCTTTCATAATCCACTGGCATGTCTGGAAGAACGAGGACGGATCGAAGGCGCGGCTGGGCTTTGTCAACAAAAAATTGGAACGAAAACAGTATATTGCCGCGGACGGCGACAACCTATTGCCGGAAGCGCCTCATACGGATGTGGAGAACTACGGACATATACTGGGGATCGAATAGGCGGTTTTACAGCAGTCTCCCCGGCAAGGACTCTTCATGACAAACATTGTCTGGCTGCGCCATGAGTTGCGCTTGGACGACAATCCGGCGCTCTGCCGCGCGGCGCAGGAAAAAGACGCCGTCGTGCCGGTGTATGTCTGGAATCCGAATCCAGACGCAGCAAACGCGCCCGGAGCCGCGTCAAAGTGGTGGCTTCATCACTCCCTGACGGCGCTGTCGGCGGCGTTTGCGAAACGGGGCGCGCCTTTGCTGCTTCGCATCGGCAACCCGGCGGAGGAACTGCCCCATATCGCATCGGAATGCAATGCAAAGGCGGTATTCTGGAACCGCGCCTACGACCCCCACGGCAAAAGGGAAGATGTTCAAACGGAAACCACGCTGCGGAAGACCGGCGTCGCCTGCCGCATCTTCGCCGCCGCCAATTACCTTGTCAACCCGGATGACATCTTGAATAATTCCGGCAAACCCTTCAAGGTCTTTACCCCGTTCTGGAAACGGGCGGCGACGCCCGCGGCAAAGCCTTTGACCGCGCCTGCCCATCTTGTTGCGCACGAACCGGCGCTAATGGGCGCGTCATTGGACGCCCTCGGGTTGTTGCCGGAAAAAGACTGGACGGCAGGACTGCGCGACACATGGCAGCCGGGCGAAGCGGGCGCGCAGCTGCAATTGCAGCGCTTTATCGAGAATGGACTGGAAAATTACGGGGAAGCCCGGGAATATCCCGCCGCGCCGGGAACCTCGCGGTTGTCGCCCCACCTGCGCTTCGGTGAAATATCCCCGCCCATAATCGCAGACGAAATCATCCGGGCATGCGCCGAGCAACGCGCCCCGCAACTGACGTTCATGGCGGAAGCGTTCATGCGGCAACTCTACTGGCGCGAGTTCGGCATGTACCTGCTGCACCATTTTCCCCACCTGTTGCGCAGTCCCATGCGCCCCGAGTTCGAACGCTTCCCCTGGCGAAACGACCCGGAGCAACTCAAGCGCTGGCAACACGGCCAAACCGGCTACCCCATTGTGGACGCGGGTATGCGCGAGTTATGGCGCACCGGCTGGATGCACAACCGAGTACGCATGATCGCCGCATCCTTTCTGGTAAAACACCTGCTCCTGCACTGGCAATCCGGCGCGGCATGGTTTTGGGACACCCTCGTGGACGCAGACGCCGCGAACAACACGCTCGGATGGCAATGGGTGAGCGGCTGCGGTCCCGACGCCGCCCCCTATTTCCGCATCTTCAACCCCACCACACAGTCCGAACGCTACGACGCAACAGGTGACTATATCCGTCAATGGGTTCCCGAACTCGCCCAACTGAACAACAAGCACATCCACGCGCCATGGACAGCCCCGCCCACAACCTTGCAAGCCGCAGGCGTCTCCCTTGGCGACACCTACCCCAAACCAATCATTGACCACAAAGAAGCCCGCCGCCGCGCACTGGACGCCTTCGCCTTCATCCGGAATCGGTAAATACCAAAAAACAGGCTCCACCGCCATCTACCGTCCACCGTCATTCCCGCACCTCCCATAAATCCCACACCCCCCATAAGTCCCATAAGTCCCATAAGTCCCATAAGTCCCATAAGTC
>DSBB01000451.1 GCA_011046175.1 Candidatus Hydrogenedentota bacterium
ACACCATGTGCTGCCCGGCCTGTACATGTCGTTCATCTACAATCAGAGCGGCGTGTTGTTGAAGTGGTTCCGCGACGTGTTCGCAGCGGCGGACGCGCAGTTGCTTGCGCCGGACGCGGACATCTACGACGCGCTGCTGGCGGAACTGCCCGACGCGCCCACGGGCATGCTGGTGTTGCCCCACTTCGAGATTACCGGCGCGCCGGGGTATATCGCCGATTCTGCGGGCGTCATCGCGGGACTGCACACCAGCACCCAACGGGGCGATATCCTCAAGGCGATTATCGAAGGGGCGACGTATTATTTCCTCGACAGCATCCATGCCTTCGCGGACATGGGCATAGACACGTCGGAGTTCATCGCCACGGGCGGCCCCGCCAAATCGGACGCCATCCTCCAGACCAAGGCGGACATTTTCGGCGCGCCCTTTGTGCGGCTGACCAACACCGAATGCGGCATCGCCGGCGCCGCCATGCTCGCGGGCATTGCCACGGGCGTATTCAACAATGCCGCGGCGGCGGCGGAAATTTTCGTGGCAAGAGAACGCGCTTTTGATCCTGACCCGGCGCGACATGAACGCTACAGGGAAATATATCAGCGCTATGCGCGGCTCTACCCCGCCTTGAAGGAATTGCTTGGCAAGATGTGACGGCGGCTCTGTTCTCCCGGGTGTGAGCGCCGTTGCCCATAGGTCAGACGGTTATTGAAGTGAGTTTGCATCCGACCGCATCGTTTCGTATATCATATCCTCTGATGAGTGGAATACCGCGTTTGTTTTCAGGAAGTTGGAATACTTTGCCTTACGACAGGAGCCTGATTATGACTACGACAAAGCACGATATTGCGCAACAGATGAGCGACCGCCTGGCAATTGATCCGAAAATCGCGGGCAAGGCAGTGGAAACCGTACTTGGGGTGATCTCTGATGCGTTGGTCGAAGGCGAATATTGGGAGTTGCGCAATTTCGGCGTTTTCAAGCTCAAACAACGGGCGCCCAGGCTTGGGCGCAATATACATACCGGCGACAATATACCGGTGCCTTCCTATCGCGACGTAGTGTTCAAGCCGGGCAAGAAAATGCTGGAACGAGTGGCCAGGGCGCCCAAAATCGTGCGCCCTAAACCGAGGAAACATAAGGATAATCCGGGCGTGGACGCCTGATCCGGCGGATTCGCGTCATTAACCCGGGCAATGGAACAGGTCATGGCGGAAGAAACGCTTATACTGGCAGCGGACACCAGCACGCGCCATTGCACCGTGGCGGTCTGCTGTTGCGGCGGCAATGGCTGCGAGGTGCGCGCGCAAACAAGCGTTGACCTGCAACGGCTTCACGCGGAGCGGCTGATGGATTCCACACAGGCGACGCTGCATGTCGGCGGCCATACTCTCGAAAACATTGATTGCCTTGCCATAAGCATCGGGCCGGGCTCCTTTACGGGATTGCGTGTGGGCGCCGCCGCGTGGAAAGGGCTCGCCTTTGCGCTTAACCTGCCCTTGATCGCCGTGCCCACATTGGACGCCATGAGCCTGTTGAATGCGGTTCCTGAGGGAATTGTCATCCCCATGTTGGATGCGCGAATGGGAGAGGTGTTTGGCGCCGTTTACAGATTCAGCGGCGGCAGGCGCGAAAAATTGACGCCAGACCGGGTCTGTTCGGTTGAAGCGATGCTGGCGGAGCGCCATGTCCGGGAAAAGCCGCTAATCGTCCTGGGCGAAGGCGCGCAGCGGTACCGCGCCAGAATAAAGGCCGCGGCGCCGCACGCCTGTTTTGCCGATTTGCCGTGCGGTCTGCCGCGCGCGGACGCTGTGGCGCGTGAAGGATATGCGTTGCTTTGCGCGGGTGAAAACACAGACGCGGCTAAGGTCGCCCCAACATACCTGCGCGCATCCCAGGCGGAACAAACAAGAGCGAGGCGGTCGGCAAAAGAAGCGGCCCCGACAACAGACGTTGCGTCGGGCGCGCGTTAAGAGGAAGGGAAAAAGGCCATGGCCATTCAGGAGCAACAGGCGTTGTATTTCACACCGCTGACGCTGGGACATATCCCGCATGTGCTTCATATCGAGCGTGATTCGTATCCGGAGCCGTGGACCTTTAATATGTTGCGCAACGAATTGGAAAACGCCTCCGGGTATTTTTGCCTGATGTATGAAAATAATATTCTGGCGGGTTACGGCGGCTACTGGCTGATGTTGGACGAGGCCCACGTTACACGGGTGACAATCGTTGGCAGCCGCCGCGGACGGGGATTATCCAAGGCGCTTATGCTTCACCTGATGGAACACGCCAAAGAAAAAGGGGCGGTCCAAATGCGGCTTGAAGTGCGCGAAAACAATGCGCCCGCCATAGGTCTGTACGAAAATTTGGGCTTTGAAGTGGAAGGCCGCCGCCTCCGCTATTATCAGCGCAGCAATGAAAACGCGCTTGTTATGGTAAAAAGACTTGCTGCGGACAATTAACGGCTATTGGCCCCACCGCTGCGGACGGAAAAGTGAAACGCCTTTCCTCTGCGATTTTCCGCATGTTGCGTGCCGGGCCGCGCCATCCCGGCACACGCCAAAGCGTGAACGACATGCCTTCTTATCGTTTGCGGGGAAATGGAAGGTTTCATGCGCGCCCATCCAAAAAAGGCGCCGTTGCCGGAGTACACAAAAGCATTATGAACAAAGACCGTGATCATATTCGATACATGTTTGATGCAATAGCGTTTCGTTACGATTTTGTGAACAGGGCGTTGTCCCTGCGTCGCGACGTCGCCTGGCGCAAGGCCATGGTGACGGCGTTGCCCGAGGGACGGGATTTGCGCGTCTTGGACCTTGCCACGGGAACAGGTGACGTGACGCTTGCGATACGGAAGGCAAGACCATGCGCGCGGGTAATCGGCGCGGATGTGGCCAGGGAGATGCTGCGCCTGTCCCAAAAGAAGAACGCGCCGTCAGGAAGCCCGGGCGGGGGGGTGGTGCAGGCGGACGCCGCGGTGCTGTGCTGGCGGGAAAGCGCATTTGATGTGGTCACCGTTGCGTTTGGCGTGCGCAACTTCACCGAACTTGACGCGGGATTGCGCGAAATGCATCGCGTGCTGCGTCCGGGCGGCACGGCCATCATCCTTGAATTCAGTCTGCCGGCCAACGGCATGCTACGCGCCGCTTATCTCCTGTATTTTCGCCACCTTTTGCCTCGGATTGCGGGATTGCTCAGCCGTCAACCTGACGCTTACCGCTATCTTAATCGTTCCGTGGAAGCGTTCCCATACGGGCAGGACTTTTGCGACCTGCTCCGCGCGGCGGGTTTTGAAAACATCGCCGCCCGTCCCCTTACGCTGGGCATTGCGACATTGTACACGGGAAGGAAAGGGTGATTCCGAAGGCGCCGGCGCGGCGATACGGCGATATGTTTGCCTTGCGCGCAAGGCACATTTCAAGGTACTATTACACAGGGATGCAACAAGGAGTATCCGCTACGTGGCAGAGAAAAAACAAACAGACAAAAAGAACGACGAGGCGTTAAGCTTCGAGGCGATTACGGCTGAAATCGGCGATGTCACCATTCCGGTCGAAGCGGATGAGCAAAATGAACCGGATGATGCGCTGCCGCCGGATTTTTTCCCGGATACGGGCGGCACGGTCCCCGACGATGCCGCGCCTGCGGCAAAAACGGCGGAAGAAAGCGATATGGACCGCATTAACCGGCGTGTGCTGACAGGCTGCTCGCCGGAAACACGGCACATGTATGTGGAAGGCGTCTTCTGTGGTGTGTTGGCCGCGTTGTTTATGGCGCCCATTATCCTGCGGACAGGCTTTGTGCAGTATCAGCCGTGGTTTTCGTATTTCTCCTTCCTGCTCGCGAGCGGAGCAACCATTTGGAGCCTGTCGGGCCTGCAGGTGGAAACGAAAGTTGAAGGACGGCGCATGTGTGTTGTAAGCGCCGTTTTTTGCGCTGCCGTGGCGGTGGTTGCCCTCTGGTTTCGTAATGTCAGCTGACCGGGGCGGGCACTGCCCGCAACCCGGATTTGACTATATTCTTCGCACTTTTTGTTTTTAATCGCGATTCCGGACGATAGGGGAAACAACTTGGAAAGGAAATGATATGGATATATCAGCAGGCGATGTTCTTCAGTTTATTGTCGTGCATAAATGGTGGCTTATCGCGCTCATTCCCTTTGCGATTGTGATTGTCGCGCTGAAAATACGGGGATAATCTATCGGCGCCACGCCGCATACAACCTGTTAAGGAGACAACAAGTGAGTAAAAAAACGATTATCTTTTGGCGGGGGTTGTGCATTTTTTTGTTCGCGCCGGCGGTCATTCTATTTCCGGCCGCCCATGCGGCGCAAGGAGGCGCCGCCGTAAGCGTGGCAACCTTTGACGTGGATGTCACTCCGCCGGTGGGCGCGGATATGGCCTATGATCCCGTCATACAGACATGGGATATGAGCCTGCGCGCGCGCGGCATCGTATTGACGGGCGCAGACGCGCCGATTGTGCTTTGCGCAATTGACTGGATCGGTATTGGCAACGAAGGGTATGACGTGTTTCGTGAAACGTTGGCGGATGCGGCCGGGACAACGCCTGATCGAGTCGCGTTGCATTGCGTGCATCAACACGACGCGCCCGGCTGCGATTTTTCCGCCGAGCGTTTGTTGAAGGAACACAACATTGACGCTTCCCGTTACGAGGGCGATTTCGCCCGGTCGGCGCTTGCGCGCCTCGAGCAGGCTGTCCGGGACGCCCTGCCGCGGGCGCAACGCGCAACCCACCTTGGTTTGGGGGAAGCGCCGGTTTACGAGGTGGCGTCGAACAGGCGTATTCCGGACGAGAACGGCAAGGTGCGCGCCATGCGGTTCACCGCGTGCGGCGATGCGGCATTGCGCGCCGAACCGGAGGGTGTTGTTGATCCCGTCGTATCGCTGGTCAGCTTTTGGAATGACGAAAAGCCGGTGGCCGTGTTAAGTTATTACGCATGCCATCCCCAAAGTTATTATCGCACCGGCATTCCAAATCCTGATTTCCCCGGGGTGGCGCGTTTTTTCCGGCAATTAAAGGCGCCCGCCGCGTTGCATGTGCATTTTAACGGCGCGGGAGGCAATATCGGCGCAGGCAAATACAATGACGGTTCTCCCGAAAACCGGCTTGTCTTGGCGGAACGGCTTGCCGACGGCATGCGACGCGCATGGGAGAACACGGAACGCGCGCCGCTTTTACCGGAGGACATTGCCTGGCATATCGAGCCGAC
>DSBB01000194.1 GCA_011046175.1 Candidatus Hydrogenedentota bacterium
GTCGGGGAGAAAGCGTTGCACCACGCGGCGTCCCGGCTTGCCGACAATATCGCCTATGAAAATAATCTTCATGTTTATCCTCCCGGATTGGCGTAATTGTACCGCAGACGCAGCCCTCGACGCCACCGCCCGCCGCCAACGCGAAAGCAAAATTTATGCGCGCGCATATTTCATGATATGCTTGCATCGCAACAGGTTGTTTAATTGCGAAATGGAGGTACATCGGTTATGACAAACGCTGGTCGGTTGAAAAATAAAACGGCAATCGTTGGCATGGATATCGGCGGCACCAAAATGATGGCGGCCGTGTTTGATCAAAAATTTCATAAGATCGGCGTATGCCGAAAAAAAAGCCGAAGTAAAAATGGCGGCGAAACTGAAATGAGGGTCATAAAGGTGATTCGCGAGGCCATCGAAAACGCAGGCAATCCGCCCATAGCGGGCATCGGCGTCGGTTCTCCGGGACCGCTTGACCCGGCCACCGGCGTTATCATAGACACACCCAACCTCGGTTGGAAAAACTTTCCCCTCGCGCATCTATTGCGGGAAACCTTCAAGACCCCGGTTGTGGTGGACAATGATGTGAATGTCGGCACCTATGGCGAGTGGCGCTGCACTGCGCTGCGGTCCAAAAAACATGTCTTGGGGGTGTTCCCAGGGACGGGTATTGGCGGCGGCATTATCATAGACGGGAAAATCCTGCACGGTTTTTCAGGCGCGGCGGGAGAAGTGGGGCATATCACCATTATGCCGGACGGCCCATTCTGCGGGTGCGGAAAACGCGGTTGCCTCGAAGCGCTGGCGTCGCGTGTGGCCATTGCCAAGGAAGTGGCGGCTCTTGCGGCGCGTGAGGACGCGCCCTATATACTTGAGCATTGCGGAACGGATGTCAATGCCATACGCAGCGGCGTGTTGGCGCGCGCCATCGAGGCGGGCGAGACTATGGTTGAAGAAGTCGTACGCAAGGCCGCTTATTACATCGGTATTGGCGTGGGTAATTTGATTAACGTGCTAAGTCCCGAAGTAGTAGTGCTGGGGGGAGGTCTTGTTGAAGCGATGGAGACGCTTGTATTGGAAGAGGTCGAAAAAGCGGTGGCAGAACATGCCATGCCGTTCCTCCGAAAAAATGTCAGGATAGCAGCGGCGCAACTGGGAGATGACGCTGTGGTTATGGGCGCCGCGAAACTCATTAGCGAACGCATTGACGAAGGCGGCGCAAAAAAATAACCGGATTGACGCTTGTTGGCGGATGTCCCCTTGAAATCTGGTGCAAGTTGTTCCCATGCGACAATTTTATGCGGAAATATTCACTTGACCTCCTGCACGGCTATGACTACAATATTCGCAGTTTGTCCCGTATAAGGATTTCACAATGGCGAAAACGGCATTATATTATTGTGAAGAGGCAATGGCGCACGATACCGGCAGGTATCATCCGGAGTCCCCGCTGCGGTTGAAGGCAATTCAATTGGCGTTTGAAGAGCATCATGTGGAAGCGCCTCTATTGAGACCGGAGCCGGCAACTGAAGGCGATTTGCTCAGCAATCATACGCGTGACCATGTGAAAATGATTCGCGAGTGCTGTCTGGGCGGCGCGGACTATCCTGATCCAGACACCGTGATGGACGCCGGGTCATGGGATGCGGCATTGTTGTCGGCAGGCGCCGGTATCACCGCATGCAAAGCGGTATTGGCCGGGGAAATTGACAACGCTTTTGTGATGATGCGGCCCCCCGGGCATCATGCAGAGTCGGACTGCGCAATGGGGTTTTGCCTGTTCAACAACATAGCCATTGCCGCGCGCTGGCTGCGCGGGCAGGCGGGAATTAAACGAGTGGCCATATTGGATTTCGACGTGCATCATGGCAATGGAACGCAGCAGGCCTTCTACAACGACGACACCGTATTATTCATCAGTCTGCATGAATATCCCCATTTCCCCGGCACGGGATTTCCGTATGAACGAGGCAAGAATGATACAAACCTGAATTTTCAGATGCCGCCCGGATGCAGTCCCGACCGGTGGCTGGAAACCGTAAGGGACGTAGTGCTGCCACAATTGGAGTCCTTTGCGCCGGACATGTTCTTAATGTCCGCCGGCTTTGACGGCCATCGTCTTGACCCGCTCGGCAATCAGTTGCTTGAAGCGGAGCATTACGGCGAGATAACGCGCATGACGCGCCACATCGCGGACGGACGCATCGTGTCATTTCTCGAAGGCGGTTATCATCTGACGGCCCTGGGATTGTGCGCCATCAGTCATGTGCGCGCGCTAATGGAATAATTTTTTTGACGCTCGTTTCGGCGCCTTGTCAGCCATCTTCTAAGCTCAAAAACAAAAACCCACAAGCGTCATCATTGCGAAGACGTCAGCCCGACGCGACAATCCGGGAAAACAAAATGCTTCGCTTTGCCCGCAACAACGCTACACTGAGTTATGGACAACGCCTGCGTTAGTTCGCCTTGGCACGACGTTGTTTCAATTCGCGCCAATTGGTCAAGATGATGCCTTCCTCTTCTATGAACTGCTTGAGCTTAAGGTCAAGCATTGCATTCAAGTCGCCCTGGCGCAGCTCGCCCGAACCGGAAATCTGGTCAAAATTGGGCGT
Source organism: Candidatus Hydrogenedentota bacterium (assembly GCA_011046175.1). Classification (GTDB taxonomy): domain Bacteria; phylum Hydrogenedentota; class Hydrogenedentia; order Hydrogenedentales; family CAITNO01; genus SLFT01. The sequence continues at coordinate 2,610 of DSBB01000194.1, forward strand.
GCGTTCCGTGGCGTGAATAATCACCTGCGTCACGCCCGGCTTCAGACCGCGCAAAACCTCGATAAAACGGTCCGTTTTGTCATCCGTTTTCCAGTCATAAGCGGCGGTGTGCAGATCGTCCAGCACCGGTAGCCCGGACGCCCACACAAGTTCTGCAAGCATTTTAACGGCGTCCGCATATTCCGCCAACTCCGGATTCTCCTCACGGAGAATGGTCATGTGACCGCCCGGTATCATCACCGGAATTTGTTTTTCCATGCCGATCGCGACATAACGCTGGACAAATTCCTCGGTCGCGTAAACCGTGCCCATGTGCGTGTCCAGATGGCTGATGGGAAGCCCCATCCGCTCGGCCAACGCAATCTGCGCGCGTATTTCCGCCTCAAATTCATCCGCCGTCGCGTTTTGCGCCACATCGCGGACGCCGCCCCACATATAACCATCCGGATCAAGCAAGCCGGGAACGTCAGCCGCGCACGCAACCGGACGCCAGCGATACTTGTCCCATTCGCAGGTCAATGTAAGATGTAATCCCGAGCACACATCCGGATGCGCTTTCAGATAATCCCTGATCTCGGACACCCACGCGCACGGCATCATCACGCTCCAAGAGGTAATCAGTCCCTCTTCAACCCCGCGGATGCTCCCAATGTTGGCTTCATGACACAAGCCGGCATCGTCATTATGAAAAATGACGACCCGCGCCCCTTCAGGCCATCCAAGACGTTCCGCAAAAGTAGGCTCCTCAGCAAAAGCGATCAGCCCTGAAGACAAAACAAGCAACATTGCCGCGACAGTGCAGGTCGGCATTTTCATGAGTGGTTCTCCTTTTTTGTTTTTATCAAGCGCAAGTTGCGCCAACAGGTTTTCGGCATGGTATATGGAGACCCTTGTTCAAGTCAACATTAAAACCCGTTGTGCATATCACGGTTGACTGAGCATTATGCTATCGGGTTTCGTTATTTCCGAGCAACCATTGCCGTATTTTTGACTGCACATAAAAAAGTCTGCTATTATTAACACCCGTTGCGGGCGATTAGCTCAGTTGGTTAGAGTGCCACGTTGACATCGTGGAGGTCACTGGTTCGATTCCAGTATCGCCCACCATTATAAAATCCTTGAAAAGCGCATTCATACGCTGTCCGTAACGCTGTTACGGATATTTTTGTTTGCCCATGAAAATCATCGTTGATGAAAATATCCCTTATGGCAAAGAGGCCTTCGGTACACTGGGCGATGTGCAGACAGCGCATGGCCGCAAAATCACTCCGGACATGTTGCAGGGCGCTGACGCGCTTATTGTGCGCAGCATCACCAAGGTGAACGAGGCGCTATTGGCGGATACGCTGGTGCGGTTCGTGGGCACTTGCACCATCGGCGAAGACCATATTGACAAGGCATATCTCGCCGCGAACAACATCGCATTTACCAGCGCGCCGGGATGCAACGCGAACAGCGTGGGCGAATATATCATCGCCGCGCTGCTGGTGTTGGCGGAACGCTACGGGCTGCGTCTTGACGAAATGTCGCTGGGCATTGTGGGTGCGGGCAATGTCGGTTCGAAGGTCTACAAAAAGGCAACAGCGCTGTCCATGACCTGTGTGTTGAATGATCCGCCTCTCGCCGACGCTACCGGCGATCCCATCTATCGGCCTGTGGACGAGATTCTGGAATGCGATGTCGTTACCCTGCATACGCCCCTGGAACGAGGCGGCAAGTACCCCACGTGGCATCTCGGCGACAAGGAATTTATCCGCTGGCTGAAACCGAGCGCCATCCTCATCAACTCTTCGCGTGGCGCGGTGGTGGACAACTTCGCGCTGGAAGAGGCGTTGCGCACGGAAGATATCCGCGCCGCCGTGCTGGATGTGTGGGAGAACGAACCGACGCCGAACACCGAATTGCTGCGGCTCACGGACATTGCCACGCCGCATATCGCGGGCTATTCTTTTGACGGCAAGGTGAATGGCACGACCCAGGTGTATGAGGCGTTGTGCGCCTTCCTGGGTGGTGAACCGACCTGGACGCCGCAGGAAGTATTGCCGCCGCCGCCCGTGCCGGAACTGCTGGTCAATCCCGACGAAGCAGACCCGCTCACTGGTGCAGTATTGTCCGTTTATGACATAATGACGGACGATATGGGGATGCGCGAAATACTCGAACTGCCCCGTGAAAACCATGCCGCGCATTTTGACGGGTTGCGCAAGAATTATCCCGTCCGACGCGAGTTTTTCAATACCACCGTGCGGCTCTCCCGCCCGGATGAAACACTGGCGCAGCGGCTGGCTGGCATCGGTTTTTCCGTGGCCGAATAGCGGTTCACGTCTTCTCCAATTTCTGCATTCTGGAATCTTTGTTCGTTGCATCTACGCGAAACGCATAGATGTTTGGTACAGATATTGAATCAACTTTCGTCATTCCCGCGAAAGCGGGAATCCAGGCGGAAACATCCAAGTAGGAAAGTATTTTCGTAAGACTTTAGCCGTCTGAAGTAATTTTTTTCGGCAATCCCGGCATTTTTCCGGTTTGAAGGTATGCGGTAAGCGCATCTTGGACAGCCTTTACCGGATTGTGCCCCCGCTTCTTCAGA
>DSBB01000118.1 GCA_011046175.1 Candidatus Hydrogenedentota bacterium
AACGGAATGCGCGCCGTCAATCACGTCGTCCGAGACTTCTTGGCCGCGGTGCGCGGGCAGGCAGTGCATAAAAATGGCGTCCGGTTTCGCCATTGCCATGAGCGCGGCGTTCACCTGATACGGCGTGAAGACTCGTTGCCGTTCCGCCGCCTCGGCTTCCTGTCCCATGCTCGCCCAGACATCGGTGTACACAGCGTCCGCGCCGCGCAGGCCTGTCTCCAGATTGTGGGTAATGACAAATTCCCCTTTCGCTTCCTTGTGGACGCGCAACACAATGTCGGGGTTGCCCGAATAGCCTTCAGGACAGACCAGCGTCAGGTTCAACGGCACGCGGGACGCAAAATTCGCCCATGAATGAAACACATTGTTGCCGTCGCCCACAAATACCAGTTTGACGCCGCTCAGGTCGCGCCCCTTGTGCTCGCGAAGAGTCTGCGCATCCGCCAGTATCTGACAGGGGTGCAGCAGATCGGTAAGCGCGTTGATGACCGGAATGCGCGTGCATTCGGCCATCTGCATCACATGCTCGTGCCTGAAGGTGCGCGCCATAATGCCGTCCACCCAGCGCTCGAGATTGCGCGCCACGTCCGGCACGGTTTCGCGCTCGCCCAAGCGCGCGTCCATCAGCACCGAGTTGCCGCCCAACTGAAACATGCCAATCTGAAAAGTAAGTCGCGTCCGCAAACTCGGTTTTTCAAAAATCAGCGCGAGCGTTTTGCCGTTCAGCAACTTGTGAGGCTTTCCCGCTTTTTGCATGGTCTTCAGTTCATCGGCAAGATCAAGCAGTTCCAGCAATTCATCGCCGGTGTAATCGGCCAAAGATATGAAGTCCTTTACCATCCCAGCTCCTCCAGCGCCGCCGCCAGCGAAGCGACAACACAATCCACGGCGGCCTTGTCCACTATCAACGGCGGAAGGAACCGCAACACGGTGGGACCTGCGGGACCGCAGATGACGCCCGCGTTCAGCATGGATTCAATAAGCGGCGCAACGCCGCGATCAAACTCCACGCCGATCATGAGGCCCAGCCCGCGCACTTCATGCACGCAGTCGTAATTTTTCGCCAAGTCCAGCAACCGACCGATAAAATAGCGCCCGGTTTCCCGGGCGGTCTCGATGAAGCCGGGCGTTGTCAGTTGCGTGAATGTTGCCAGCGCCGCCGCCGCGCTCAATGGGTTGCCGCCGAAGGTGCAGGCATGGGAACCCGGCGAAAACCCCTCGGCAACCTTGTCCGTACACCCCATCGCGCCGATGGGCACGCCGTTACCCAACCCTTTCGCCAGCGTGATGATGTCAGGGATGACATTTTCATTTTGGTAGGCGAACAACGAACCGGTTCTGCCCAGTCCGGTCTGTACCTCGTCGAATGCGAGCAACACGCCTTTTGCGTCGCACAATTCGCGCGCTGCGGGCAGATACCCCGGTTTCGGCACGCGCACGCCGCCCTCGCCTTGCACCGGTTCCAGTATGACCAGTCCCACATCGTTGGTAATGGCCGCGGCAAGCGCTTCAATATCGTCGTAAGGCACATGATGAATGCCGGGCAACAGCGGTTCAAACCCCTGATGATATTTCGGCTGCCCCGTTGTCGCCACCGTGGCAAGGGTGCGCCCGTGAAAAGACTGTTCAGCCGCCACTATCCCCGGTTTCGGCGCGCCCTGTTGGTACCAGTAACGCCGCGCAATCTTCAACGCCGCCTCATTGGCCTCGGCGCCGCCGTTGCAGAAGAACCATTTGTCGGCGAAACAATGTTCGCTGAGCAGCGCGGCCAGTTTCACCTGCGGTTCGATGTAGTACAAATTGGACACATGCACCAGGGTGCGCGCCTGTTCGCATATCGCTTCGGTTACCTTGGGGTGGCAATGACCGAGATTGCATACTGCGATGCCCGCAAAGAAATCCAGATACTCGCGTCCGTCCACATCCCATAAACGCGCGCCTTCACCGCGCGCCAGCGCCAGCTTGCGCGCGCCGTACGTGTTGATGATGTGCTGGTCGTTCAACTCTCGAATGGTTTCGGTGTTCATGATCATAGGTCTCCTTGGCCCGGCAAAAACAACGCTAGCCCGCTTTGGCCGCGGCGGCGGGTTTGGCGGCGCCGTCCGGCTTGGAAGTAGAAGAGGCTTCACTCCCTTTCTTTTTCGAAGCCGATTCCGACTTTGCGGTGGTTGCGGCGGATTCGGAAGCCGGCGTTTTGTCTTTTCTCTTGTAGTCTGTCTCGTAAAAACCACTGCCCTTGAAAATGATGCCCGCGCCCGTCCCAAGCAACCGCAGGCAGGGGCCGCCACATTGCTCGCATTTAACGCGCGGCTTCGCGCTCATCGCATGAAACTTGTCCTGCGTATGGCCGCAGCGTTTGCACTGATAAGAATACGTCGGCATGGCAATACTCCTTCAAAACGTTTGATAACAAACAAAAACTCCGGGCGCCCGCTTTCATTTGTGTTGAATGCGTCCCAAAACCCCTGATAAGCGGCTAACGCACGGACACAGGTTGGGAAACGTCCGTTCATGCGCCTATCCACCGGAGAATTCTATACTTTACCAGCTTTTCTCGATTTATGCAACAATCTGTCAGCATGAAAACGGGCTTGGACAAGAAGAAAGCGGCTTTTTGTTTTTGCCTTCAAAACGAATCTATAGCGCGGGACACAGCCAGGCGCAACAGGTGAAAAACATCGGCGTAGGCGCGCTTATACGAGCGGCGGAACGTCCACCCAGGCGCGGTCACGCCAGCTTGCCATGCCCAGCTCCGCAAGTTGCACGCCTTTGGCGCCTTCCAGCAGATTCCAGCGGAAGGGCGTATCAAGCGCCACATGCTTGAGGAAAAGCGTCCATTGCGCCTTGAATGCGTTGTCATAAACAACGTTTTGAGGCATTTTCATCCATGCGTCGCGAAAATCCACCGTCTCGCCAAGATCGGGATTCCACACATAACGCGGCGTGGCGGCGGCGGGTTGTATATGGCATTCGGTTAATCCCGCCACAGCCGAACCATTCTCGCCGTCCACATGCAGCGTGAGCAGATCGTCTCGGCGCACGCGCGTTGTCCAGGATGAATTAAAATGGCAGACGACCCCGGCGTCGGTAAGGAACGTGGCGTATGCCGCGTCGTCCGTGTTTACCGCAAAAGGGTTGCCCTGTTCGTCCATGCGTTCGTTGATATGCGTGGCGCCAAGGCAGGTGACCGCAGTCACGTTGCCGAAGAGGTTGTCAATGACATAACGCCAATGGCACAGCATGTCAAGGATAATGCCGCCGCCTTCTTCTTTTCGGTAGTTCCAAGAAGGCCGCTGCATGGGAATGTCCCTGCCTGTGAACACCCAATAGCCGAACTCGCCGCGCACCGATAATATCCTGCCGAAGAAACCCGCGCTGATAAGATGGGCGAGTTTTAACAAACCCGGCAGCCACAGTTTGTCCTGCACGACCCCGTGTTTTACGCCCGCCTCCTCCGCGACGCGGTAAAGCGCAAGCGCATCCGCCGTTGAAGCGGCGGTGGGCTTTTCACAGTATATGTGCCTACCGGCGGCGATTGCGCGGCGAACGCCTTCCACGCGCCGCAGCGTGGTTTGGGCATCAAAATATACTTGATAGCGGTCATCGGCGAGGGCGGCGTCCAGATCGGTGGACCACGGCAGCCCGCCGCACGTTTCGGACAAGCCGCGCAGTTTCTCTTCGTTGCGCCCCACAAGCAACGGTTCCGGCACGATAACGGCGTCATCGCCGGCGCGCACGCCGCCATTATTGCGGATGTCCATTATGGAACGCATCAGATGCTGATTTGTGCCCATGCGCCCGGTGACGCCGTTCATGATGACGCCGATGGTTACGATATTCATGATTTGTTCTCCCTTCTAGGCCGCAAGTTCTGAAGCGGCTTATTGGATTCGATAGTACGCCATATTACATGGTGGAAGCAAGACGGGTCTGTTGAAGGGGACATTGCGGAATTTCCCCGGGGATTGCGCAATTCGCGGCCACTGCGGGTGGTGTATGAAACCTTTTCCCTATGATGATGGAATGTGGAACACCCATGCCGTATAATACGCCTTGCTTACATTATTTCGAGATGTTGTTATGAATGTGGCTCAGATAATAGACCAATTGCGCAATGACGCGGCTTTTTGCCGACACCTTACGGCGTGGCGCACTTTCGCGCCGCGCCCCGGCGCGTATGCGTCGTTTCCCGCCGCGGTAAAACCGGACTTAATAGAGGGGTTGCGCAGACGGGGCATTACGCGCCTGTATACCCATCAGCGGGACGCATTCAACGCGCTGGAAGCGGGAAAACATGTGTGCGTGGTGACGCCGACGGCGTCGGGCAAAACCTTGTGTTACAATCTGCCCGTGCTGAACCGGTTGCTGAACGAACCGCACAGCCGCGCCCTGTATCTGTTCCCCACCAAAGCGTTGAGCCAGGATCAGGTGGTCGAGCTGACTGACACCATTGAAACGTTGAATGTGAAAATCGGCGTGTACGCCTTTGACGGCGACACGCCCGCGTCGGCGCGCAAGGCGGTGCGCAACGCAGGGCATGTCGTGGTGACGAATCCGGACATGCTGCACGCGGGCATCCTGCCGCATCACACAATATGGATACGGCTCTTCGAGAATCTGCGCTACGTGGTGATTGATGAAATCCATCACTATCGCGGCGTATTTGGCAGTCATCTTGCAAACGTATTGCGGCGACTCCGGCGGATATGCGCGTTTTACGGGTCTTCGCCCCAGTTCATCTGTTGCAGCGCCACCATCGCAAATCCCCGGGAACTGGCTGAGAAACTGGTGGAAACGCCCGTGGAACTGGTGGACAACAACGGCGCGCCCGCAGGCGAAAAACATTTCCTCTTTTTCAATCCGCCCGTGGTAAACCGCGAGCTGGGCATACGCGCCTCGAGCGTGAAGCAGGCGGGACGGCTGGCGGCGTCGCTGTTGTTCCGCAATGTGCAGTCCATTGTCTTTGCGCGCAGTCGTCTGCGCGTCGAAATCATTACCACCTATCTGAAGGAGGCGGTCGAGCGAAAAGGCGGCGATCCGAGCCGGGTCCGCGGATATCGCGGCGGCTACCTGCCCACGGAACGCCGGGAAATCGAACGCGGCCTGCGCAATGGCGAGGTAACGGCGGTGGTCAGCACCAATGCGCTCGAGCTGGGCATTGACATCGGTTCGCTGGACGTGTGCG
>DSBB01000262.1 GCA_011046175.1 Candidatus Hydrogenedentota bacterium
GTATGATCCCGCGCGTAATGCGAGCCTTGCGCTTGGCGTTTTGCCCTCGGGAAATGCGGACAGCAGCATAGACATTCAATCCGGCGGCGGCGCATGGCAGGGGCGAATCGAGTGTTCTTATGCGCCGGGCTTCGTCCTCCTGCCGGGCGCATCCATGGAATCCGACCCGTTATGGTTTTGCATGGACGCGCCGCCGGTTGTCGCGGATGCGCAATACGCATGGCTGCTGCGATATTACTGCCGCACCGACACCATGAAACATGCGCCTCGGGCGTGGGTGACCATTCCGGACACCAATGGCCTTGCCGCGCTTCGCCGCGAAGCGGCGGCTGCGCGCGCAATGGGAGTTTCCCATGCGCTTATTCCCGGCAATTGGGAGGGGCGCCCGGGGTCGCATGAAGGGGGCGCGCCGCAGTATCCGCGCAAAATTGGTGATGCGGCACGTTCACTCCGAGACGCAGGTTCCGTTCCGGGGATAACCCTTGATCCCTTGTTGGCGGACAGCGGCTCCAATGATTTTACGACGCAAAGTGTTGACGGGCGCGGTTGGGTAAATCTGGGCGCCAATGACGGACGCGCTTACGCTGTAAAACGGATGCGCCGTCTGGCCGATTCGGGATTTGGTTTTTTTGTAATAGATGAGTCGCAAATCCCGGATGAAGTGCTTCGCGCTTTTAACCTGACGCGCGCGCAGGCGCGGACGCTCGCTTTTGATGTTGCGCGCGAAGCCGTCGCCTCGCTGCCTGTGGCTGTTTTCCCCGCGGCTGTTGCCACATTGGACGCCGGTAGAGATGAATGGCTTGAGGCGGCGGGCGCGTTGTCACGCATGGCCGAACTTACCATTGCGCCGGGGCCGGTGCGAATTCGGTCGGGCAAAGAAAGCGTTTTGGACGCGGAGACCGTGCTTGCTTTGCGGCTTTGGCGTGGGCCGATTGAATTTGTCGGCGCGCCGTCGCGTTCAATGCAATCAAAATTATCGGAGATTTTCAGTGGCAAACCGTTGGTTGCGAGGCCGCAGGATGCGTACAGAAGAAATCCGCTGACATGGTTAATGCGTTACGACAACAGCGCCATCGGTAATGTTGGCGCGACAATACTATCGTTCACAGGCGCTGATCCCTGGGGCATGGCGCAGGTGGAATTGTTCGGCGATGAATCCTCGCCCGGCGTTTTATGGCGTCCTGAAAAAGACAAGCCCCTTGTTGAGGCTGAAGGCGTTTTGCCCCCCGCGTCACGATTCATTGCGCACGGCTTGCTGGCAAAGGCGTCACAACCGTTATTTGCGGGGACGACAGAAGAAATAACATTGGGCTTGAACAGGCTGAAACGTTTGGATTGGGACGGGGGCCGCAACACGTTGACCGGCGCCCTTGAGCCTGCTCCCGGCGTTTCAAGCGCTTTCTTCTTTATGCCCGGCGATTTGACATTACGGTCGGCTCGCGTGAATTCAAAACAAACGCGCCCTGTTGTTGAAGGTCAATGGATCACCCTGCCCGTGGGTTCCGGGGGCGGCGCATTTGAACTGATTTTTGAAACACGGTAAATTATACAGGGACGGGGGCGTGCGCATTATCGACTCGTCAGCCTGAACAGGAAAAGTCATGGCTTACACGAAAATAGGCAAACACACCGTGAACGCGGTGCGCTTCGTGGAAATTGTGCAGGTTTTTGTGCGTCATGGTTTTGCCGATTTGGTGCAGCGCGCCGGGTTGCACAAGGGTTGGCCGGGAAAATTGTTGCGGGGAATGCGCCTCATGCGAGAACCGTTGGGCGAGGCGGCGACGTTTGGCAGTCGCCTGCGTTCCGCGCTGACGGAGCTGGGGCCGACGTTTGTCAAACTCGGCCAAGTGCTTAGCACGCGTCCTGATTTGGTGGGGCACAAGATAGCGGAAGAGCTGACCGGGCTCCAAGACGAGGTGACGCCGGTTCCCTTTGAGCGTATGCGCCCGGTTATCGAGCGCGAACTTCAGGCGCCTCTTGAAGCGTTGTTCGCTTCGATAGAGCATGTGCCGGTCGCTTCCGCGTCGTTAAGTCAGGTGTATCGGGCCGTGTTAAAAGACGGGAATATCGTTGCCGTGAAGGTGCAACGCCCCAATATCGAAGGCGTAATAGAGTCCGATATCAGTTTGATGGAGACGGTTGCCGAATGGATCAAAGAATATCTTGATGAGCAGCGCATAATCGATCCCCCTGGGATTGTCGAAGAATTTGCGCGTTCCATCCGGCGGGAATTGGATTTTGAAGTTGAAGCGCGCATTGCGCAGCAGTTCGCCGATAATTTCGCCGACGACCCCTGTGTTGTCATACCCCAACCCTACCCGGGCCACTGTTCGCGCCATGTATTGACCCTTGAATGGATAGAAGGGGTCCCGGTGGACACGCTGGAAGCGTACGGGCAACGCAATTCCGATCCTGCGGAAATTGCGCGGATCGGATGTCAGGCGTTGTGCAAAATGGTGTTCGAGCACCGCCTTTTTCATGCCGATCCGCACCCCGGCAATATCTTCCTGCTGCGCGACAACCGACTCGCTTTTCTGGACCTTGGCATGTCCGGGCATTTGGAATCGGGCGACGTGCAGGCCATGACAGAGTTGTTTCTGGCAATTTTCAACGCCGATTCCGAAGCATGCCTTGAGGCTCTCCTGCAGTTGAGCAGCAACGATGAACCGACGAACCGCGCCCTGCTCGCCCATGAGATTGCCGAGTATATCGCCTTTGAGGCGCGTGTGATTGTGGCCGGAGGCCAGATTGCGCGCGGCATAGAACTTGCCGTGCAGATTATGCGCCGCCACAACCTCGAACTCGCCCCCCGTTTCTCGTTGCTTCTCAAGGCGCTGGCGACTATTGAAATCGTGGGCAAACAACTTGACCCGCAAATGGATATGACGCCGGTCATTCAACCGTACATCGAAACGCTTATTACCTCCCGTTATTCGCCGGCGCAGTTACTGAAGGAAATTCGCGTTCATGCAAATGGATATTTGCGGCTGAGCCGCCAGGCGCCCGGCGACATTGCGCATTTGCTTCGGCAGTTGCGCTCGGGACGAATGAAAGTGCATATCCATCATGAACATTTGGACAAGATGGCGAATACCATGGACAGAGCCAGTAAACGCAACGCCGTGGCTGTGGTTACCGCTGCGCTCATTGTCGGGTCAAGTTTGCTTATAAGCACAAACACACCACTCGCAAAATTGGGGATTTTCGGATATGTCACCGCCGGTTTGCTGGGCATATTCCTTATCATATCCATCCTTTGGGGCAAGGAATATTAACGTAGGCGTTGCCCACAGCCCAGTATGGCGTCGTTGCGAACAAAACAAAGCCGTCTCGTTTTCCCAGATTGCCGCGTCGGGATGACATCCCCTTCGCAATGACGATGTTTGTAATCTTCTTTTTTACGATTCGGCCACCTGACCGACAGGGGCAAACAGGGCGGATAACCGAGTGGCAATCCGGTAACCCCTCCCCTGCATGCTAAAGCATGAACAACATGCGTTTTCACCGTTTACGAGATAGGCAAAGCCTTGTCAACGACTGTTCCGAGTGAATGGTCTTCATGAGTGAGACGGGCCGGTTTGTGTTGTTCAGGTTCTTTGCGCAAAAAAAAAGGGGGAGATGCCGAGAGGGGGCGCCCGGCATCTCCGGTGAGGTGTTTTGGCTCTGAGGGGGAACAGAGCGTTGCAGAGGAAAAAAACAGAATGAGGAAAAGAGGTGGAGATGCCGAGAGGGGGCGGCCCGGCATCTCCGGTGAGGTGTTTTGGCTCTGAGGGGGAACAGAGCGTTGCAGAGGAAAAAACGTATTAGAACAAAGGTGGAGATGCCGAGAGGGGGCGGCCCGGCATCTCCGGTGAGGTGCGTTTGCTCTAATGGGCGTCAGAGCATCGCAGAGAAGCTGTTTGGTTCCACCCGGAAACAGGGTTGAAACCGAAATATCGTTTACCGCAACAGCGGATTGACACCATTATACGAAAAAAATACTGTCAAAAGCAACAAAAAATAATTTCGACTCAGTCCTCTTCCTCATGATTCAACTGTCACTAGGACGTTAATGATGCAGCCTCTGGGAGATAATACACTTCCCATGAAATTTTATTACCTCTTACGGTCTACATCTGGTCCGAAAACACGCTCATCACATTCGTCTGCCAATTAAATACACTCAGTTCAACTAAAATAATTATAACCCAACAACAAGTAGAAATACAACCCCCATTTTTCTTCTCAAAAAAAAGGAGCAAAGCTCTTTTTTTACGTATATGGTAATATTTATTAGATATACCGAAGTACAAAATCCTTTCTTAACATAAAGAAAAAGAAAGAGATGATTTTTTTCGAGCGCCTGCATCGTGATGACTCGCTTGGAAACACATCAAACCATCCCGGTTATGACCCTGGCGAAAACGGAATTCCTCAACCAATCGCCGGAGCGGCTTTTTCATTTTCGTATCAAAAAAATGTAATCCAGATTACAAACGCGCCCTTTTTCCGCTACGCAAGCCAAGAACAAAAAATGCGATTACCCGAATTGGGAATACCACTGCAACAATAGAAAAGGGTATTTTATGAGAAATTGAGTCGGCGGCGCGTACTTTTTCGCGACGGCATGCCCCAGCACATGCTTATTCATCCACGTGCAGCGAGGAAGGGCCGCGACCGGAGGTGCGCTTTTCATAATGTCCCTTGCCGCTACGCGCATACTTGGTAAATCCATGCCGTTCAAGGTTTTCATCGCTTGTGATGTGTTTTGCCTGACGTTCATTGGCCCATCCGGCGATGTGTGGGGCGGTAAATATACGCTGCAATTTTTGTCCCGTCTTCGGGTGGATGGTCAGGGGAGAATCATTCATACCATGAACCAGTTCAACAATGTCGCCTTCAGAGCCGTCATCGTTAATGATCCGGTAGGTGTAAATGGGCATCTCGATTACTCCTGTTCGCCGTTGCACCGGGTGAAACCGTTATTGCACCACTCCATGGGCTTTTTCATAATCCGTTATTTGCGCTTCATGTCGCAGTGTAAGTCCGATTTGATCCCAACCATTCAGCAATCTCTGTTTCAGGAACGGATGAATATCAAAATTGATGACAGAGGCATCCGGCTTGATGATGCGTTGGTCTTCCAATTTGACGGTTAACGTGTACCCGGCCGCAGCGCGTGTCTCCTTGAATAATTTTGAGA
>DSBB01000431.1 GCA_011046175.1 Candidatus Hydrogenedentota bacterium
GCCGGTAAATGTCAACGCCACGGTCGCGATGCGATTAATCAATAAGTTTACACACAGGATGACAATGAGTACGATAATGGCTTGGACAAAACTCATGGCTGCATGTCCTTCATCCGGGCGTTACGGCGTTAAAGAAAAACGCGCACATCGTATTGAACACGACATGCACGCCGGTTTTGCGTAATTGGGCACATAGTATGACTGTCGGTATCTAAAACCCAAACCCGGAAGGAATGTTAATATCGAATGTTAATATCGTCTCTGGTAATATCATCAATATCGGTGGAGCCGCCGGGCACAATCTTCCACGGGCTTTGCCGGTCCACCAGCAGCAACCGGTCAATAACCGCCGTGGTAAACTCGAGTTTTACCTGGAAATTGCTTATCTGGGCCTGCTCCGGCGTTTTCGTTACCGGGCACAAGTGTTTGAACGTACGCATGTTTCGTTACTCCCTTGTTACCGCGTCAGAATGAAAATAAGCTCAATCAGCTGATCCAAGGTGTTCAACAGGAAATCCTTGAACACCTGAAAGTTTGACAGCTGCGAAAGCTGAGGCTTCCGGGTGACGGGCTTGTGGTGTTTCATACCTGTAACTCCTGCTTGTTCATTATACGCTTTTTCTCTATCAAAAGGAAAACAAATTTCCCAATATGCAAGCGCACGAACTCGATACCTGCGTCATTGTATACGTTATTAATACCACAAATGCAAGTTTTTGTCAACTATTTTCCCGGCTTTGACTTGCCGTTCGCCAAACTCGAAAGCGATTGCGCCGGGTTCTGTGATTCCTTCCGTGATGTTCCGGTTGCATCACGCAAAGCGGTTTTGTTCTAATGGGTTTGATGGGAGCGGGTGTTGCCATCACATCAAAAGAATGTCGGGACGCAGCCTGCCCGAGGGTGATTATACTATTCATGGACGGTATGATGAAAACAAAGGGTCAATTGGAAGCGGAAATCAGCGGCGCTGTCGTGAAATTCGAACGGGAATACATGGGACGGGGTCCTGAAGAGACCAAGACGTATATTTTTGACGACATGGTGTTGGTGCGTTTGCGCGGGGTATTGACGCCCGCTGAGCGGAATCTCGCCAATATGGAGTCCAGCGACAGGGGCAGGGTTTTGGTCAAGAAGGCGCGGATTGAATTGTTGGAAGGCGGACGGGCGACGCTGGAAGCGCTTATTAACACAATTACCGGGCAAAACGTGGTCAGTCTTCACACCGATATCAGCACCAGAACCGGAGAGCGGGTGATACTTTTTACGCTGGAGGGGCCGCTGCGGTTCCCTTGAGTCAAACAGGCGAATGCTTGCGCTGCGCCGCCGCTCCCCCATGGCGGGGTTTACCGGATTTTTGTTTTCGCATGCGTATTTTTCCTGGATTGCGCGGGGAAGTGTTGTTATTTGCCGGAACAGAGCGTAATGTATATACTTAATCGCGTGTCACGCGCACAAAAGGGTGGCGCCGCGAAAGGCGGCGGCGCGACAGGGTCAAGATGGGGACGCATCAACAGGAGACAAGGAAAAGACAGTTTATGAATGAATTTTGGCATGACGCGGGCTGCGTTTTCCATCCGGTCAGCGCGCCCGACTATTTACCCTTGCCGCAATTGCGACAATTGCAGTTGCATCGCCTTAGGGCGGTGGTGGAGCGCGCCTACGATCACGTGGCGCTGTTTAGACAGCGCATGGACGAGCGGGGCATAAGCCCCGCCGCCGTGCAGACGCTGGATGATATTGCCCGGCTCCCGTTCACGGTCAAAGTTGATCTTCGCGACACTTATCCCTTCGGGTTGTTCGCGAGTCCCATGAGTGAAGTGGTTCGTTTGCACGCGTCAAGCGGCACCACGGGCAAACCGATTGTTGTGGCGTATACCCGTGAAGACCTGCGCGTCTGGGCGGAGGTTATGGTGCGTTGCTTTGCCGCCTGCGGTCTTGATCGCGGCGACATTATCCAGAATGCCTACGGATACGGGTTGTTCACCGGCGGTCTTGGCGCGCACTACGGCGCGGAGGCGCTGGGCGCGACGGTTATCCCCATCAGCGGCGGCAACACGGACCGCCAGATCATGCTTATGAAGGATTTCGGCGCCACGGCATTGTGCTGCACCCCGAGCTACTTCCTGCGAATCATCGAGCGGGCGCCTGACTTGGGCGTTGATATACGCGAATTGCCGCTTAAGGCGGGGGTGTTTGGCGCGGAGCCCTGGACAGATGAAATGCGGAAGCGCATCGAATCGGCGGCGGATATCAAGGCGTACGATATTTACGGGTTGTCCGAGATTATCGGTCCGGGCGTTGGGAACGAGTGCCGGGAACAGAACGGGCTGCATATTTTTGAAGACCATTTTTATCCGGAGATTGTTGACCCTGAAACGCTTCAGCCGTTGCCGGACGGGTGTGAGGGCGAACTTGTTCTGACCACGCTGAGCAAACAGGCCATGCCAATGATCCGTTACCGGACGCGGGATATTACAGCATTGCAGACCGAACCATGTCCCTGCGGACGCACCATTCGCCGAATTCGACGCATATCGCGGCGCAGTGACGATATGTTCATCATTCGCGGCGTAAATGTGTATCCCTCGCAAATCGAGGAGGCGTTGCTGGCCGTGGAAGGCGTCGCGCCCCATTACCAGATAGTGCTCACCAATGACGGCGCAATGGATGACGTGGAGGTGCAGGTGGAGGTTACGCCTGATGTGTTCAGCGACACCGTGGGCGCCATGGAGGGGTTGCGGCGCAAATTGTCGGCGTCCATAGAACGGGTCATCAATATTCGCGTCAACCTTCGTCTGGTGGAACCCAACAGCATTGCGCGCAGCGAAGGCAAGGCCCGGCGGGTTTTGGACCAGCGCCAAAGGTAAACACAGGAGAACAAACCATGAAGATACATCAGCTTTCCATGTTTCTTGAGAACAAGCCGGGACACCTTGGCGAGCTCTGCCGCATCCTTGCGAACGCCGACATCAACATACTGACCCTGTCCCTTGCGGACACGCAGCAGTTCGGTATTTTGCGGTTGATTGTCCGGGATTGGCAGCAGGCCAAGGCGGTGCTTGAAAAGGCCGGCGTGGTGGTCAACGTGACCGAAGTGGTCGCCACGGAAGTGGAAGACAGACCCGGCGGATTTGTGCGGATTCTCGATATTATTGAGGCCGCCGGCATCAATATCGAGTATATGTACGCGTTTACATTCCGCAGCGGCGACAAGGCGACGCTCGTGTTTCGTTTCGACAATCCGGATGCGGCCATTGAAACGTTGACAACCGGCGGCGTTAATGTTATTGGCGATGTGGAACTCTACAGACTGGCGCGCCAGTGAATAGTTGCGCCCTTGTCTTAGGTTGAAGGGGCGCAGTCCATTGCCCGTCGGGCGGAAGCGTTCGACGGCGCGACGTGTAACGATGCAGCGTGATGCGATTTGTGTTGCGTGATAAGGAAAATGATATGCAGGTGCCCATGTTGGATTTGCGCGCCCAGTACGCAGCCATTAAACCTGAGATTGACGCCGCGGTGGCGGGCGTGTTGGAAAGCCAGCAATTTCGCGGCGGCGCGCCGGTGGAGGCTTTTGAAACCGCCCTGGCTGAATTCGTCGGCGTCAAACATGCGGTCGGGGTCGGTTCAGGCACCGATGCGTTGCTGCTCGCGCTCAAGGCATTGTCGCTGCGCCCGGGCGACGAGGTCATCACAACGTCCTTTTCGTTTTTTGCCACCGCCGGCGCGATTGTGAATGCCGGCGCAATTCCGGTTTTTGCCGACATTGCCCCCGACACGTTCAATATTGATCCCCAGGCCGTCGAGAGCCTCATTACCCCACGCACCCGCGTTATTATGCCGGCGCATTTGTTTGGGCAGTGCGCGCGCATGGACATCATTCGCGAAATCGCCGATGCGCACGGCTTGTTCGTCGTCGAGGATATGGCGCAGGCCCTTGGCGCCCGGCTAAGCGATGTCAGCGCAGGCGGGTGGGGCCATGCGGCGGCGTGCAGCTTTTACCCGACCAAGAATCTTGGAGCCGCGGGTGAGGGCGGCGCCGTGTTGACCAATGACAACGAGACGGCGGAGACCGTCAGGTTGTTGCGTTGCCACGGCGCGTCAGCCTTGTATAAGCACGTTGTCGTTGGGGTGAACAGCCATTTGCATACGATGCAGGCGGCTGTGTTGAACGTAAAATTGCGGTATCTCGCCAAATGGAATGAAGCGCGCCGTGAAAAGGCGCGCTATTACACGAAACAACTCAGCGGCATAAAGGGAATACAGACGCCCGTCGAAGGCGCCGAACAGTATCATGTATATCACCAGTATGTAATTCGTATTCCTGAACGGGACAAAGCAAGACAGTTCCTGGCGGATAACGATATCGGCTGCGGCGTGTTTTATCCCATTCCTTTGCATCGGCAACCCTGTTTTACGCCCTATAGCGTCCGGGAAGACCCCTGCGCCAACGCAGATCAGGCGAGCAACGAGGTGCTGGCCTTGCCGATATATCCGGAATTGACGACGGATCAGCAGGATTTGGTGATTGATGCCGTTATACGACATATTAATACTATGTAATTCTCTTTTATATGTGATTGAGAGGGGATATAGGAAAAAAATTTGAAATAGGGGTTGACTTTTGATTTTTATTGCGGTATAATTACAGCAGGTAGTAAGCCGAAAGAAATCAAAGTGTGCCTTTGGAAATAGTGACGTAGAAGCCTTTACTAAAGGAGGATTTATTGTGGTTAAGATGAGTCGCAGCGTAATGGGGTGGGTTATCGGGCTGGCAGTGTTATCGTGCGTAGTGACAGGTTTCGCTATTGCTGCAAGTGACAGTGAAGCGCCTTCCGCGACAGAAACAACCACGACAGTCGAGTCAATCAGTTTTGCCGGCGGCACATTGTCGGGCGGCGCAGGCGGAGCAGGCGGAGCGGCAGGCGGCGCCGGTGGCGGCGCGACTGGCGGCGGCGGTGCGGATGTGCGTGTCGCACAGTACTAGGTCCATGTAAAGATTTTCGACAAGTCTGTAGCCTTGATAGGAATTTTGCGTCTCGGGGTTTTCCCCGGGGCGCTCTTTTTTTTTGCGCAGCTGACCCTTGTGCCCCCCGGATAAATGCGCTTTGGCATCCAATGCGGGTGTTGCCCGAAACCCATAGCCGGGCAGATGACACGATGTCCTTTGCCGGTTCATGTA